>NZ_JBEXWT010000023.1:0-110703 GCF_040629945.1 Kitasatospora sp. NPDC005856
CGAGGGCGACCACGGCCAGCCAGGCCGCGGCGGCGAGCACCCCGGCCGGGGGCCGGCGGCGGGCGGCGCGGGCGACAGTGGCGCCGGCGGTCTCGACGGCGGCGTCGGTGGTGCGTGTGGCCTCGGCGGTGCGCGTGCTGTCGGCGGTGCGCGTGGTCTCAGCGGTGCTCATGGGCGATCCTCGGGTCGATCGTGCGGTACAGCAGGTCGACCGCGAAGGTGGCCACGACCACGCCGACGGCGCTGACCACCACCACGGCCTGGACGACGGGGAAGTCCCGGCCGGCGATGGCGCCGGAGACGAGACTGCCGACGCCGGGCACCGCGAACAGCGACTCGACCAGCACCGAACCGCCCAGCGAGGTTCCGATGCCGATGCCGACCAGCGTCACCAGCGGCAGGCTGGACGGCCGCAGGGCGCGGAGCAGCAGCAGCCGGGTGGTGCCCATGCCGCGGCTGCGGGCGGCGGCGATGTACGGCTGGTCGAGGGTGTCGAGCAGTTGTCCGCGCAGGGTGCGGGTGAAGACGGCGGCCTCGGTGAGGCCGAGGGTGAGCGCGGGCAGCACCAGGTGGCGCAGGTTCTCGGCCGGGTCCTCGGTGAACGGGGTCCAGCCGGTGGCGGGCAGGAGGCGCAGTTGGACGGCGGCGATCCAGATGAGCAGCAGTCCGAGGGCGAAGCCGGGGACGGCGAGCCAGCCGAAGGTGGCGGTGGTGGCGACCTTGTCGAAGGTGCCGCCGGGCCGCCAGGCGGAGAGCAGGGCGACGGGCACGGCCAGGCAGAGTGCCACCAGCTGGGCGGCGAGGAAGAGTTCGAGGGTGACCGGGATGCGGTCGGCGAGCTCGGTGGTGACGGAGACCCGGGTGGCCAGCGAGTGGCCGAGGTCGCCGTGCAGGGCGTCGCCGATCCACTGCCAGGTGGCGGCGAACACGTTGCGGTCCAGGCCGAGCCCGGCCTCGTAGGCGGAGATCTGTTCGGGGGTGGCGGTGGGGCCGAGGGCGGCGACGGCGGGTGAGCCGGGCATCAGGTGGGGCAGGGCGAGCGCGCCGACGGTCACCAGCAGCAGGACGGCCACGGCGCGGCCGGCCTGCCCGCCGTACCGCAGGGTGGTCCGGGTACGGGGGGTCATCGCTTCACCCACAGGGTGGCGGGGGAGACGTTGAGGACGGTGCGCTTGGACAGGTCGGGCAGTCCGCCGACCTTGGTGGCGGAGAGGAAGCCGACGGTGTTCTCGGTGAGGAAGGCCATCGGCGCCTCGCCGACGACCCGCTTGGCGGCCTGGCCGTAGGCGGCCGAGCGCTTGGCGGCGTCGGTCGAGGCGCGGCCCTCGGTGATCGCCTTCTGGGCCTCGACGTCGTTCCAACCGGTGAAGTTGTACGGCGAGTTCGGCAGGTAGAGGCTGGCGAGCGCGGTGTCGGTGTCACCGAACATGCTGGTGATGAAGTCCATCACCTGGAACTTGCGCTGGAGCATCGCGGTGCCGAGGCTCGCGTTGTCGAGCGGCTTGACGGTCATCCTGATCCCGGCTTCGCCGAGCATCTGCTGGAGTACGGTGGCGCGCTGCTGGGCCTCGGGCCGGCTGTCGACGAGGTACTCGAAGGCGAGGTCGGGGTGGCCGGACTCGGCGAGCAGGGCGCGGGCCTTGCCCAGATCGCGGGCCGGGTACTCGGCCGCGGTGCGGTACGGGGAGCGGGAGCCGATCGGGCCGTCGGAGACGGAGCCCTGGCCGAGGAAAACGACCTTCTCCAGCGCCTCGCGGTCGATCGCGTACTGCACCGCCCGGCGGACCCGTACGTCGTCGAAGGGCGCCGACGCGGTGTTGAAGACGACGGTGCTGGTGGAGCCGGGCCCGGTCGCGGTGCGCAGCCCGTCGGCGGCGGCCTGCTTGAGCTGGCTGGGCGTCTCGGTCCAGATCAGGTCGGTGTCGCCGGAGCGCAGCGACTGGTAGCGGCTGTCGGCGTCGGGCAGCACCCGGTAGACGAGCTTGTCGGCGTGGCCCTTGGCGCCCCAGTACGCGGGGTTGCGGGTGAGGGTGACGGAGACTCCGGGCTGCAGGCTCTCCACGGTGTACGGGCCGGAGCCGACGGCGGGGGAGTCGCCGGCCGGGGCCTCGGAGACGTAGCCGAGGGCGCGGGTGAACAGGCTGGGGAAGGCGGCGTCGGGCGCCTTGAGGGTGAAGGCGACGGTGGTCGGGCCGGTCACCGCGGTGTTGCCGATGGCGGCCGCGTCGAGGGCGCAGGCGCACTTGCTCTCGGGCTTGGCGAGCCGGGCGACGTGGTCGGCGACGGCCTGGGCGTCCAGCGGCTTGCCGTCGGCGAACGTGACGCCCTCGCGCAGGTCGAGGGTCCAGAGCGTGGCGTCCGCGTTGGGGGTGAAGGACTTGGCGAGGTAGGGCTGGACGGTGCCGTTGTCGCCGTTGACCATCAGCGGGTCGTAGAGGGCGTTGGCGAGGACCATCATCGGCATCGAGGTCAGGGTGCCGTCGGCGGGGTCGAGCTTGGTGAACGGCCGGTCCAGGCCGATCTTGAGCGTGCCGCCGTCCACGGCCGGCCCGTCGCTCGCCGCGCCGGTGTTCCCGGCCGTGCCGCCGGCGCCGGACAGCGCGTCGTCGGAGGCGGAGCAGGCGGTGAGGGTGAGCGCGGTCGTGAGGGTCGCCGCTGCCAGGAGGTAGTGCCGCTTCATGGTTCCTCGGTTCGGGGGAGTGGGGCGGCCAGGGGGAGTTCGGCCGCCGACGCCCCACACCATTCCGGAACTGGCAGTACTGCCAAAAGGCAGTTGTGCAAACTTCGGATGACGAACCCCGGAAGAGTCGGATCCCGCCTTGAGCGAGCACGGTCGGACGTGATTCGGTACTGACAGCCGCCCCCTCGGCGGCCTCGTCGAGACCCGAAGCACCCACTCGACCCACCTCAACTCACCGAACAGGAGCGGCAGAACGATGCAGGGGACGGACACCGTGGCGGAGCCGGGCATGCGCGACCGCAAGAAGGCGCGCACCCGCGACAACATCCGCACCGCGGCGCTCGACCTCTTCGAGGAACAGGGCTACGAGCGCACCACCGTGGACCAGATCTGCCGCCGGGCCGACGTCGCCCACCGCACCTTCTTCCGCTACTACCCCGCCAAGGAGGCCCTGCTGTACGGCTGGGACTTCGGCCACGTCCTCCTCGACGCCTTCGCCGACGCCCCCGCCGAACTTCCCCTCTGGGCCGCGCTCGAACACGCGGTGACCGTCACCGGCGGACGGCTGGAGGAGCCCGTCGAACACACCGCCCGGCGCCGCCGGCTGCGCCGGGGCCTGATGGAGGTGCACTCCGTCCACAACTACGCCCTGGTCGTCATCGACGCCTTCGTCGAGCAGACCGTCACCATCGCCGCCGAGCGGCTCGGCGTCGACCCGGCCACCGACCTGCGCCCGACCGCGCTCGGCGCGATGTTCGGCGGCATGGTGCGCCGCCACATCCTGATCGGCCAGGAGAGCGGCACGCTGGCCGACTGGGTCAAGGCCTACCGGGACGTGCTCGCCGCCGCGGGCTGATCCGACCTGACCCGAACCGACCCAGACCCCGACCCAGACCCCGACCCAGACCCCGACCCAGACCCCGACCCAGACCCCGACCCAGACCCCGACCCAGACCCCGACCCCGCCACCATCCCGGGCGTGCCGCAGGCCGCCCGGACGGCACCGCACGCCCGTTTCCCCCGTCACCCCCTTCGCGCGTCCTCGTCACACCCCCCTTCGTCACACCCTTCGCAATGCGCAATTCCCGAAAGGCCCCCGCATGTCCCTGGTCAACTTCCGTGACCCCGCCGTGCTCGCCGACCCCGCGAGCCGCTGGATCCGCCCCGGTGCCCTGTTCCGCTCCGCCCAGCCCTTCCCCGCCGCCGACGCCGCCGTCGTCGCCCAGCTGTGCGAGCACGGCGTCGCCACCGTCGTCGACCTCCGGGGCGAGGCCGAGAGCAGCCCCGAGGACTGGGCCGCCGTCGAGGCCGCCGGCATCACCGTGGTCGCCGCGCGCATCGAGCCGACCAACGACGAACTGGCGCAGGCCATGCGCACCATGACCACCGCCGAGGACCTCGGCGCCTTCTACCTGCTGATGGCCGAGTCCGCGCCGCAGGCCCTGGCCGCCGCCGTCGAGGCCGCCGCCCGCCCCGGCGGGGTGCTGGTGCACTGCGCGGCCGGCAAGGACCGCACCGGGCTGCTCACCGCGCTGCTGCTGGAGCTCCTCGGGGTGCCCGCCGAGGAGATCGTCGCCGACTACGCCCGCACCAACGAGGCGATCCAGCAGATCTGGGCCGGTCTCGCCGACCGCAACCGCGCCGCCCTCAACGAGGTCGAGGCGGGCCGGCTGGTCGTCCCCGCGCCGCTGCTGGAGGCCCCCGCCGGGGCGATGAGCGCCTTCCTCGACCTGGTCCGCGCCGAGCACGGCGGCGCCGCCGGCTTCCTGGCCGCCTGCGGGGTCACCGCCGAGACCCTGGACGCCTTCCGCGCCAAGGCCGCCGCCCGCACCGAGACCGTCGAGGTGACGGCATGACGACGACCGTCCTGCACCACACCGACGGCACCCCCTTCCGCGACCTCAACCACAACGGCACCATGGAGCCCTACGAGGACCCGCGGCTGCCCGTCGAGGAGCGGGTCGAGGACCTCCTCGGCCGGATGACGCCCGCCGAGAAGGCCGCGCTGATGCTGCACGGCCGGATGCTCCCCGGCGACCACCCGCCGTTCCCCTCCGGCGCCGACCTGATCACCGAGCACGGGCTCACCCACTTCGCCATGATGGCGGTCCCCGACCCGCGCGCGATGGCCGAGTGGAACAACCACGTCCAGGACCTCGCCGCGGCCGCCCGGCTGGGCATCCCGGTGACCCTCTCCTCCGACCCCCGGCACGGCTTCACCGCCAACCCGGCCACCGCCCACACCGGCGGCGGCTTCAGCACGGGCCCCGAGCCGATCGGTCTCGCCGCCACCGACGACGCCGAACTGGTGCGCCGCTACGCCGACCTGATCCGCCGCGAGCTGGTCGCCGTCGGCATCCGGGTCGCCATCCACCCGATGGCCGACCTCGCCACCGAGCCCCGCTGGGCCCGGATCAGCGGCACCTTCGGGGAGGACCCGGAGCGCGCCTCCCGCATGATCACCGGGTACATCGAGGGCCTCCAGGGCGAGCGGATCGGTCCGGACAGCGTCGCCTGCATGACCAAGCACTTCCCCGGTGGTGGCCCGCAGGCCGGCGGGGAGGACTCGCACTTCGCCGCCGGGCGCCGACTGGTCTACCCCGGCGGCGAGTTCGAGACCCACCTGCGCCCCTTCGAGGCGGCCTTCGCCGCGGGCACCGCGCAGATCATGCCCGCCTACGCGATCCCCTCCGGCAGCGGCCTCGCCGAGGTCGGCGCCAACTTCAACCGGGACGTCATCACCGGCCTGCTGCGCGGGCGCTACGGCTTCGACGGCGTGGTCTGCACCGACTTCAACGCCATCACCGGCATGAGCGTCCCCGGCGTGGTCACCCTGCCCCCGCGGCACTGGGGCGTCGAGGAGCTGTCCGTCGCCGAGCAGGTCGTGCTCACCCTGGACGCGGGCGCCGACCAGCTCGGCGGTGAGACCGACCCGGAGCTGATCCTGGCGGCAGTGCGCTCCGGCGCCGTCACCGAGGCCCGGCTCGACGAGTCGGTCCGCCGCATTCTGCGCGACAAGTTCCGCCTCGGCCTCTTCGACGACCCGTACGTCGACGTGGACGCCGCCGCCGAACTGGTCGGCGCTCCGGACGGCCGGGCACTCGGCCGCGAGGTCCAGCGCCGCTCGGTGGTCCACCTGGCCGGCGAACCGCGCACCGCCACCCGGCTCTACGTCGAGGGCGTCGACCCGGCCGTCGCCGCCGGCTACGGCACCGTGGTCGAGCACCCCGAGCTGGCCGACCTGGCGGTCGTCCGCCTCGCCACCCCCTACGAGCGGCGCGAGGGCATGCTGGAACAGCACTTCCACAGCGGCTCCCTGGAGTTCGACCCGGCCGAGGTCGAACGGCTCACCGCACTGGCCGCCGCCGTCCCGACGGTCTTCGCCGCCCAGCTGGAACGGCCCGCCGTCCTCACCCCGCTGGCCCCGCACGCGGCCCTGTTGATCGGGGAGTTCGGCGCCGCGGACGAGGTCGTCCTGGACGCCGCGCTCGGCCGCGCCCCGATGACCGCGACCCTCCCGTTCGACCTGCCCGCCTCGGACGCCGCCGTCGCCGCGGCCCGCGAGGACGTCCCCTTCGACACCCAGGCCCCGCTCTACCGCTACGGCCACCGCGCCCCCGGCGCGAACTGACCCGCTCCGCCCGCCCCGGGGGCCGCCGTCGGCGGACGGCGCCCCCGGGGCGGGATCGTCATATCCCGGCCGACAAAGCGACCACTCAGGAGTGACCCGACAGCACCTCCACCCCGTCGTCGTCCCCCGCGCGCGCCGACGATCGGCCCGGATCGCCGAGCGGCCCACCGGTTGTGACCGACCCCGCCCGGAAGGGGATGATGAGGCCGTCCGCTGTCGGCCGGCGCCGCCGTTCGTCTCACGCCGTCCGGATGCGCATGCGGCACGGATCCGGGAGCGATGGGCTGCCGGCATCCGGTCGAGTCCTGATCGGTCACGCGTGTACGGGGTGCGGTGCCATGGTTGACGACTGGCGGAGCGACAGGATCGGCAGCGCTCTGAGGGGCACGAACCCGACGGTGCTCCGGCGGCTGGACGCCGGGTTCGCGGTGATCGGCGACGTGCAGTTCCTGCCGGGCTATTCGGTCCTCCTGGTGGACGAGCCCGACGTGCGGCGTCTGTCCGATCTTCCGCGCGGCAGGCGGACGGCCTTCCTGGCGGACATGGACCGGCTGGGCGAGGCGGTGGAGCGGGTCTGCCGGCGGCTGGACGCGGAGTTCCGGCGCGTGAACCTGGAGATCCTCGGCAACGCCGACAACGTCCTGCACGCGCACGTGTGGCCGCGGTTCGAGTGGGAGAGCCCGGATCTCGTCCGTCGCCCGGTGTGGCTGTATCCCGCGGAGAACTGGCGCGATCCCGAAACGGCACTCGGACCGCAGCACGACGGACTGCGCGAGGCGATCGGTCGTGAACTCGACCGGTTGTCCGTGCCCGCCGCCGGTCCGGAGGACGGGGCACGGGCCTGAGATCCGGCCGCGGTCCGGCACAGCACCCGGTGTCGTGGTGCGGATCCGACGGCTCCAGGCTCTCGCCGACCGACCCGCCCTGCCGGCGCGAGCGACGTACGCAGCGTCCGGGCGGCCCGGTTCCCCCGTGGCGGTGAACCCACCACACGGCGCGCCCGCTGCGGCCCGTCAGGGCAGCCGGGCCTCGATCTGCGCGAGGTGGGCGGCGAGGATCTCCTCGAACGCGACGCGGCGCTCCACTCCGAGGGGGCGGATGTCGCGGGCGAAGTGGGCCAGGGCGGGGAAGCGTTCGGGGTCGGCTCCGAGCACCGTGACACGGAACTGCTCCATGCCCTGCTCGTACTCCTTGGGGGCGATGGTGCTGATGCCGGCCTCGGAGGAGATCAGTGAGACGAGGAGGATGACGATGCGGTGGTAGTGCACCGGGACCTCCTCGTCGGGCAGACCGGACGCGCGCAGTGCCTGGAGGAGTTCCTCCATGGCCATGCGGGATCCGGTGCCGCCGGACCCGTAGCGTCCCCACACCGCGGCGAGTTGGAGCTGCTCGCCGAAGGCCTCGCGCAGGCGTAGGGCCAGGGCGGTGACGCGCTGCTTCCAGTCGCCCTCGGGGCGGTAGCCGTCCATGGAGGCGAGCAGGATGCGGTCGGCGACCGCGCGCAGGAGTTCGGTCTTGTTCCGGAAGTGCCGGTAGAGGCTGGAGGAGTCGGTGCCGAGCGCCGCGGCGAGTCTGCGCACGCTGAAGGACTCGGCGTCGCCCGTGCGCAGCAGTTCCGCCGCCGTGTCGAGGATCTCCTCGGTCGACCATCGCCGTCGGCCAGTCATTCCGCGCCTCAGCCGCCCTTCGTCCCGTGCCTTGCCTGGTGCGGACTCAGGCTAGCCCATGCACTTGCTGTTGCACGCACCGCGTGCATAATCGGTGCAACGCACTGTCCGACTGCGAGGAGACCCCGGCTTCCGGCCGGGAGGGGGAGAAGGACACATGAGTGGGAACGCATTCGCGACACGGCCGCCCGAGCCGGACCTCTCGGCGATCACGACGGAGGAACTGCTCGCCTACCGTGACGCGGAGAACCGCTGGCGGGCGTCGGACGAGGCCCGGGCCGTCCTGGGGGAGCCCGACCCCGGCGCCGCGATCGCCTGGCAGCGGGTGACGCTGCCCGGCCGTGACCTCCCGGTCCGGGTGTACCGGCCGACGGCGACGGGGGACGGCGGTGCCGGCACCCGAACCGGGCTGCCGCTCGTGGTCCACGTCCACGGAGGTGGATTCGTGGGCACGGCGGCGCAGTGCGACTGGACCAGCAGCCGCCTCGCCGCCGCCCTGCCCGCCGTCGTCGTCTCGGTCGAACACCGCCTCCTCGCCCCCGGCAGCCCGCTCGCGGACGCCGCCGACGACGGCTGGGACGTCCTCGGGCACCTGGTGCGGCATTCCGCGCGGTGGGGTGTCGATCCGGCGCGCGTGGCCGTCTTCGGGGAGAGCTGCGGTGCGCTGATCAGCGCGTTGACGGCGATCAGGGCCAGGGAGGCCGGCCTGGAGCTCAAGGCACAGGTGCTGGTCAACCCGGTGGCCGATGTCACCACCCCGGGCATGTTCGACCACCCCTCGATCGCCGAGTACGCGACCGACGGGAGCCCGGCCCTGGCGCAGCTGAAGCTCTTCCAGCGGCTCGCCGTCCCGCCGGGGGCCGACGCCGCCGCGGTCTCGCCGCTGCAGGCGGACGACCTGAGCGGGCTCGCCCCGGCCCTCGTGGTGGTGCCCACCCTGGACCCGGTCGCCGACCACGGCCGCCGCTACGCCGAGCGGCTGCGCGAAGCAGGAACCTCCGTACGGCTCTCCGAGTACCCGGGAGCCAGGCACGCGTTCCTCACCCTGCCCGCCCTGGAACCCCAGGCCGGGCCCGCCCAGGCGGAGATCATCGCCTTCCTCCACGCGGCCCTGACGGGCTGAGGACTGCTTCAGTCCTTCGGCGAAGAGACCGCAGGCGACGGACGGGCGGTCGGTCAGTCGCTGACGGCGAGATGCAGGACGGTGGCCCAACTGTCGGTGACCAGCAGCAGGTTGCGCCACCAGATGTAGCTCGTGTGCGGCCCCCCGACATCGCCGCAGCCACGGACGGGGCCCAGGTGCGCCTCGACGAGGTCGGCGATGCCGTCGGCGAGTTCGCCGGCCCGCCGGATGTCGTCGGGCGCCTACCGGTCGGGTGCCGCGTGCCCGTCGCCCCGGGCGGGCTGCATGTACCCCTCGGTCACCTGGTGGCGGAAGATGTCCCGCCACGCCCGGGGCGACGCGAACAGGCCCACCGGCGCCTTCACCTGGTATCCGCTGCCCCAGCCGCCGGCGTCGAAGACGGCCTGGGCGAGGACCTGCATCCGGTCACGCCCGGGTGTCGTCCCGGTCGCGGGGACCACGTGCAGCAGTTCGATGAACGGCTGGTGGTTGTTGCCCAGGAGCAGGTCCTCAAGGGGTTCCGCCGCGGCCGCCAGCGCGTCCGGTGTGGAGAACGGGTCGAGCATGGGGATCCGGGGCCTCTCGTCCGATGTCGCGGTCCGGCCCATTGTGCGGGCCCAGCGCCCGTTCGTGCGACGGGGTTTCCACGGCCTCCCGCAGAGGCGGCGGTTCCGGCGCCCCGACCGCGACGGTACCGCCGCGGTCGGGGCAATTGTGCTGGTGGGCCGGCGGTTCGCGCTGACGTAGGGGGAGCCCACGTTCGGAGTGCCGGTGCCGGTGCCGCGCGTTGCTCAGTCGGTGTCCGTGTCCTCGGTGTCGTCGTCGTACTGGCTCAGGCCGAGAGCCGAGAGTATGTCCTCGACCTCCTGGTCGTCGGCTCCTTCGATCTCGATGTCGCCCCACACGTGGAAGTCGAGGTGGGCGAACCGGGGGGCCAGTTCGGCCAGGACGGTGAGAGGGGAGTGGTCCTCGTCCGTGTCCTCGATCACCAGTTCCCTGATGCTCAGGTAGTCGAGCTGGGGAAGCAGCGAGCTCTCCGCGAGGACGACGAAGTCGCCCGCCTCATCGGGTTCGAATTCCGCCTCGCTCAGGTCGAGGCTCCTCAGCCGGGGGTACCGGGAGGCCTGGAGCTCCTCCAGCTGGGCGTTGGATTCGACGGTGCCGTGGACGTCGTAGTCGGACTCCACCTCCAGCGAGGTGAGAGCCGGCGTCGAGAAGGGGAACAGGGAACCGTCCGCGAAGACGGACCCCCGGATCCGCAGATGCGTCAGAGCGCCGTGCTCCAGGTCGTCGAACAGGAACGCGCCTTCGAGCTCCAGGCTGCGCAGGGCGGGCAGGGACGCCCACAGGGCCTGCTCCACGTCCTTCGGGACCACCGCGTTGTCCAGGTAGTCCTCGGGGTCGATCCGGTTTCCCGTCGACGTCTCGTGGAGCTCCAGGAGCAGGTCGAAGTCGTGGCCGAAGCGCAGGGCTTCGAGCCGGGGCCACGACCGGCGGGACAGGGCGGCCGCGGCGCGCTCGGCGGAGTGGTGGTAGTCGGTGAGGTGCAGCTCCAGGTCGGTCAGCAGGCGGCTCGCCGGGTGGGACAGCAGGACGTCGATCAGCGCCGCCTCCCACTGTTCGGGATCGGTCAGGTCGAAGGCACCGGTGTCGGGCAGGTCGGCCAGGAACCGCTCCACCAGGGCGCGGCGCTGTGGCGCGGTCTCCGCCACCAGCCGGAAGACGGCCTTGTCGACGAAGCCGCGGGACCACGTGAACTGCCAGGAACCGTCACCGCGCAGGCCGTCGAGACCGAGCTCCCGCTCCACCTCCGCGTACACCTCGGCAAGTCGGCTCGCCGCGTCCCCGGCGCCGCCGGCGTCGAGGTGTTCCAACCGGATCGCTTCTCCTCGTGGATCACCCGCCGCGGTGAGGGCGTCCGCGTACGCGAGCCACGGCCCCCACGTGTCCGACCCGGGTACGGCCACGTCGTCGACAAAGCGCATGTCATCCTCCTGCTCAGGGGTACGAGGCACCCTAGGCGGCGCGACTGACACCGGCTCATGTCGGGTTCACCGCAAGACCGCCATGAGGGCCGGGCCGTCCGTGACGCGGGCCGGCTCAGCCGCGCGCGGCGGCCTGCCGCAGTGCCCGGTGGGTGGGGGAGCAGTCGGCGGCGCCGGCCCACCGTGCAGCGCGGTCCCGATGTGCCGGGGTGCCCCGCGGTCGGCTTCTGCCACGAAGCGGTCCCGGATGATTCACGATTCGCCGACGGGTGCCGCGCGGGGCGCGTGAAGCTGCTATCACGGGGGAAGCGCAGGCGCATCGGGGTGGCTCGCGGGCCCGGGACGGGCCGGTGGGAGGGGGCTGGAATGTCACGTGGGCGGACAGTCACGGTGATCGTGGTGGCGGTGGCGGGGATCCTCTCGACACCGGTGTTCTGGCTGATGGACGGACCTGACGCCGGACAGCTGGTCGGGGCGTCGGTCCAGGGCGCCTCGGGGATCGCCGCCCTGGTCTGGGCCGTTCTCGAGCAGCGGTCCGCGACGGCGGCGTCGGCGTCCGGATCGCCGTCGGCCTCCGGAGCGGCGTCGGCGTCCGGCCCGGTCGACACGGCCGTCCGTACCGGCGCGGCAGAGGCGGGCGACGGCGGGGTGGCCAGCTCGGGCGTTCGCCGTCCCGGGGGCTCGGGCGGCGGGAGTTCCCGGGCGGATCGGACCGGGAACGCCAAGGCCACCGGCCGGGGCAGCAAGGCCGTCACCGGCGTCGACCACAGCTGAACCGCGAAACCACCGGACGGGGTCTGCCGTGAAGAAGGTCAGGGAGTGGTGGCGCGGTCGGTCGGCCGCGCCCGGGGAACCGGCGCGACCGGAGCCCGACGATCCGTCGGCGCCGACGCCGGCGAGGGTACGGGTCACCGAGTCCGGCGACGCGAGGGCCGAGGACGGTGGCCGTGCCGTGACGGGGTTCCACGGGCCAGGCGATCCGGAGGAGCTCCCCGCACTCCTGATCTCGCAGACCGGCAACGCGTTCGCGAGCGGTCACAACTCCATTGCCGTCAGCGGAAACGCGTACATCACCCAGGAGCGGCGCAAGCCCTTGCCGCTGCCGCACCGGATCGGCGTGCTGCCCTCCGAGGCCGGCTGTTTCCAGGACCGGGGGAGGGACGACCCCGGACTCCGGGAGGCCCTGGCGAACCCGGGGACCGTCGTGCTGACGGGAACCGGAGGGGCGGGCAAGACCCAGGTCGCCGCCGACCACGCGAACCGCCGGTGGAAGGACGGCTGCCTGGACCTGTTGGTCTGGGTGAACGCCTCGACCCGCCAGGGTGTCGTCGACGCCTATGCCGGGGCAGCGGTCGACCTGCTCGGCGCCGACCCGAGGAACAGCGAGCGGGCGGCGCAGGAGTTCCTGGCCCGGCTGCATCCCCGGCCGGGCCGGTCCTGCCGGTGGCTGATCGTTCTGGACGACCTCGCCGACCCCGAGGACCTCGTGGGTCTCTGGCCGCCGGCCGACCCCGAAACCGGGAACTCCCAGACGCTGGTGACCACCCGGCGCCGTGACGCCGAACTCGTCCGGCGCGGACGTCTCGTTCCGGTCGGCATGTTCACCGCCGACCAGGCCGACGCCTACCTCCGCGCCGCCCTGAAGCCCGCCGACCGCGACGACGCGGCCGAGGACCTCCGGGCCCTGGCCTCGGACCTCGGCCACCTCCCGCTGGCCCTGTCCCAGGCCTCCGCCTACCTGGTCGAGGCCGCCGAGATCGACGTCGCCGAGTACCGCACCCGGCTCGCCGACCGTGCCCGGACCCTGGCCGACCTCTTCCCCGAATCCGTGCGGGTGGACGACTACCGCATCTCGGTCGCCGCCGCGTGGTCGCTGTCCGTCGAACGTGCCGACCAGTTGCACCCGCGGGGACTGGCGAGGCCCGTGCTCCAACTCGCCGCCGTGCTCGCCCCCAGCGGGATCCCGAGCGGTGTGTTCACCAGCCCGCCCGCCCTGGCCCATCTGGGGCTCCGTGCGAACGACGGGGCAGCGCCCGCCGGGGCGACCGCAGCGCCCACCGAGGCGACCGAGGACATCGCCGGGGAGATCGCCGAGCCCTCCGAAACGAGGGCAGAACCCTCCGAGGAGCACTCGGAGCCTGCCGGGGTGACCGTCGAACAGGCCGTCGCCGCCCTGCGTACCCTGCACCGCCTGAGCCTGATCGACTTCACCCCCAGGACGCCTCACCACGCGGTCCGCGTCCACCGGCTCATCCAGCGGGCCACCCGGGAGTCGCTCGCCCCCGGTCGGCGCGACGAACTCGCCCGGACGGCGGCCGACGCGCTGTTCGCGGCCTGGCCCGGCCTCGACCACGACGCGGTCCTCGCCACCTCCCTGCGCACCAACGCCGCCGTGCTGATCGGCGACGCCGGCGAAGCCCTGTACCGGCCCGACGCCGCCCACCCACTGATCAACCGCCACGGTTACAGCCTGGAACAGGGGGGCCGGTCGGCGGCCGCGCGGGACTTCTTCCGGCAGGTGGCCGCGGACGCCGCGCGCCACCTGGGACCGGAGCACCGGGACACGCTGACCGCCCGCAGCAACCTCGCCACCTGCGAGGGCGCCTGCGGCAACACCGCGGGCGCGGTCTCCGGCCACACCGACCTGCTCGCCGACATGCTGCGGGTCCACGGCCCCGATCACCGCCACACCCTGTCCACCCGGAACAACCTCGCCCTGTGGCGGAGTCGGACCGGAGAGACCGCCGCCGTGGTCGTCGCCTACGAGGAGCTCCTCCGCGACCTCATCCGTGTGTTCGGTCCCGACCACGACCTGGCCATGACCGTGCGCAACAACCTCGCCTACAGCCGCGGCGAGGCCGGCGACCCCACGGGGGCGTCCGCCGCGTACCAGGAACTCCACCGGGACCTGCTCCGCCTCCTGGGCCCGGACCATCCCGACGTCCTCACGGCCCGCCACAACCTGGCCCTCTGGCGTGGTCAGTCGGGCGACGCCTCCGGAGCGCTCGCCGCGTACGAGGCGCTGCTCCCCGATCGGGTACGCCTGCTGGGCCCCGATCACCCCCACACCCTGGCCACACGCGGCAACCTCGCCCGGTGGCGCGGCACGCTCGGTGACCCCGGGCGCGCGGTGACCGAGTTCGGCGAACTGCTCGCGGACCGGCTCCGGATCCACGGCCCGGACCACCCGGACACCCTGATCGCCCGTCACAGCCTGGCGGCCTGGCGCGGGGAGGCGGGGGACGCCGCCGGGGCGCGCGCCGAGCTGGAGGCCCTCCTGCCCGACATGCTGCGGGTGCTCGGACCCGATCATCCCGACACGCTCGGCGCCCGCAACCAGCTCGCCGGTCAGCAGCGCGCCCTCGGTGATCCCGAGGGCGCGGTCGTCGCCTTCGAGGGACTGCTCCTGGACCAGGTGAGGGTCCTGGGTCCCGACCACCCCGACACGCTCATCACCAGGAACAACCTCGCCGCCTGTCGGGGGAAGGCGGGGGACCAGGCAGCGGCGATCGCCTCCTTCGAGGCACTCCTCCCCGACCTGCTGCGGGTCCTGGGCCCGGACCACCCCGAAACCCTCACCGCGCGCAACAACCTAGCCTCGGCGCGGCACGAGGCGGGCGACGCCGCGGGCGCGGCCGCCGCCTTCGAGGAGCTCCTCGCGGACCAGGCCCGGATCAGCGGCCCCGACCACCCCGACACCCTCTCCGTCGGCAACCGGCTCGCCTGGTCGATCGGCGCCACCGGCGACGCCGCCGGGGCGGTCGCCGCGTTCGAGCGGTTGCTCGCCGCCCAGCTGCGTGCGCACGGACCCGACCACCGGCACACCCTCGCCGCCCGGCACAACCTCGCCTCCTGGCGCGGGAAGGCGGGGGACGTCGCGGGTGCGGCCGCCGCCTTCGAGGAGCTCCTCGCGGACCGGGTCCGGATCAGCGGCCCCGACGACCCGGGCACACGGGCCGCTCTCCGCCACCTCGCCGGGGCGCGGGGCGAGGCCGGGGATTCCGCGGGCGCGATCGCGCGCTTCGAGGAGCTCCGCGACAGGCTGCGGGATGCCGAAGGCCCGGACCATCCCGACACCCTGACCGCCCGAAGCGAGCTCGCCCACTGGCGCGGGAAGTCCGGGGATGCCGCCGGGGCGGCCGCCGTTCTGGAGGGATTGCTGGCCGACCGGCTGCGGGTGCTGGGCCCCGACCACCCGGACACCCTCCACTCCCGCACCAACCTCGCCTACTGGCGGGTGGAGGTGGACGACCTCCGGGGAGCGGCCGCCGCCTTCGGGGAACTCCTCGACGCGCAGGTCCGTGTCCTCGGCCCGACCCATCGCGACACCCTGGCCACCCAGGGCCACCTGGCCTCCTGCCTCGGGATCGCCGGCGACGCGGCGGGCTCGGCCGCGGTCCACGAGGACCTCCACGCCAAGCTGCGGCAGCTCGACGGTCCCGACCACCCCGACACCCTCGAGGCCTGCCACGACCTCGCCGCCGCGCGCGGCGGGGCGGGGGACGCCTCCGGGGCCGCCGCGGCCTACGGGGAACTCCACGCGGGCCGGGCCCGGGTGCTGGGGCCGGACCACCCCGACACCAGGAGCGCCCTGGCCCTCGCCGCCACCTGGCGGCAGCGGGCCGGGGACCCGGCCGGGGCGGCCGCCGCGTTCGAGGAACTCCTCGTCGCCGAGTCACGCGAGCTCGGCCCGGACCATCCGCAGACCATGACGGTCCGGCACAACCTCGCGTTCTGCCGCGGCGAGGCGGGGGACCCCGTGAGCGCCGCGGCAGGACTGGAGGCCGTGCTCGCCGATCGGGCGCGGGTGCTGGGCGCGGACCACCTCCACACGCTGACCACCCGTGGCAACCTCGCCCGTTGGCGGGGGGAGGCGGGCGACGCCGCGGGTGCCGCCGCGGCGATGGAGGAACAGCTGGCGAGTCTGCTGCGGGTCCTCGGACCCGACGACCCCCGCACCCTCCGGGCCCGCCGTGTCCTCGAGCACTGGAGGAACGTGGCGGACGGAGCGGCCGACGACGCCGGGTGAACCGACCCGGTCGTCGGTCCCGGTGCCCACGCGTGCCTTCACCGCCGCCGTCCCGCGGTCGTCCCCGCCCGGCGTCGGCGCCGCGGGGCCGTGGCCGATGCGCCGCACGCCCGTGCCGGGTGGATCGTCGCACGTGACGAGGAGGACGTCAGGGATCTGGCCCGAGGCGACTACGGGCCGGTGTTCGACGCCGCCGCCGACCACGGCCTGCCCGTCTTCGCGATGACGGCACGCAACGGGCACCTGCTGCGGCCGCGCGCGGCGAAACCGTGAACGTGGGCGGACGCCGGAAGCCGCTTGGCCTCCTCGGGGAATCGAACAAATCGGATGAAACCATTCGAAACATGAATTTAAAGTCGTATGTCGGGTAAGACCCCCCATGCGACCGCGTGAATCTCCCCGGTCGCCCCAGCACCCCGATGGGGGTGCCACCAGGACCGCGCTTGAAGAAGCCGGGCAGGGTCCTGGGGGAAGAGGCCCGCGACGCACGAGGTGCGGATCCGCACCCGTCGGTGGGCGTTCACCCCGATGCCCAGGAGCGATCACGTGTCCATCCATCTGGAAGCAAGCGGCCGGGAGGGCCCGCCCCCGGGCGTGCCGGCCGACGTCCCGCCCAGGCCGTCGCCGGCGGAACTGCGCCGCATGGGGAAGTGCGAGGCGCGTGAGCTGAGCGACGCGCTGTTCGCGCGGCTGGGCGGGCTGGCCCGTGAGAGCCGCGCCTACAGCTATGTGCGCGGCACGATCATCGAGCTCAACATGCCGCTGGTGCGCTTCATCGCGGCCCGTTTCCGTCATCGCGCCGAGGACATGGAGGACATCCTCCAGGTCGGCACGATCGGCCTGATCAAGGCCGTCGACGGCTACGAGCCGGAGCGGGGCGTCGAGTTCGTCACGTACGCGATCCCCACCATCACCGGCGAGATCAAGCGCTTCTTCCGCGACACCTCCTGGCCGGTGCGGGTCCCGCGCGGCATGCAGGAGCTCTACCTCTGCGTCGCCCGCGGCTCGGACCGACTGGAACAGCGGCTCGGCCGCCTGCCCCGGCCCGAGGAGATCGCCGAGGACCTGCACCTCACCGTCGAGCAGGCCACCGAGGGACTCACCGCCGGCCGCGTCTACCGCCCCAACTCCCTGGACGCCCTGCGCGACCAGGACACCGACGAGACCGGCAGCGCCCTGCTCGACCGCCTCGGCGGCTGCGACCCCGGCATCGAGCTCGCCGACTTCCGCATCGCGGTGCGCCCCCTGCTGGCGGGGCTGCCCGAACGCGAGCAGACCGTCCTCAAGCTGCGGTTCTGGGACGGCTGGACCCAGTCCCGGATCGCGGAGCGGATCGGCGTCTCCCAGATGCACGTCTCCCGGCTGCTCAGCGCCACCCTGGCCTGGCTGCGCGAGGAACTGGAGGACCGGAACGCCCCTGGCTGGGCCGGCGAGCCCCAGCCGCCGGACTGAGACCCGGGGACGGCCGACGCGCTGCCGGGCTTCCCGCCGGGGTGCGCCACCGGGCCGGCCATCACGAGACCTGGTGATTTCCCCGCCGTTTGCCGGTCCCGGCCACGGGTAGCCGATGGGCTCCAGGGTCCGGCCGGGCGCTCGAGAACCTTCGGAGGTGACCGCCATGGACGCGCGTGAAGGCGGTGATGCGGCCGAAGCCGTCCGCGTCCCGCGGACCGCGGACCGGCCGGCGGGTTCGGGGTGGACCTTCCTCACGAACCACGCCCGGGTGCTGGTGCAGATCGCCCGGGATCCGGGGATCCGGGTGCGGGACATCGCGGCACGGTGCCTGCTCACCGAGCGGGCGGTGCAGCGGATCATCGTCGACCTGGAGGAGACCGGGTACCTCAGTCACGAGCGGCGGGGGCGCACCAATCACTACCACGTGATCGCCGGCAAGCAGCTTCGCCACCCGGCGGACGCGGGCCCGACCCTGGCGGAGCTGCTGGCGGTCCTCCTGCGGCCGCGGTGACGGCCGCGGTGACGGCCGGTCACCATCGGTGCCACCGGGGCCGCTGGTCGCCGGCCTCGCGCCGGCCCGGGGCTCAGTCCAGGCCCCGGGCGCGGCGGAAGCGGGACGTGAGGGCGTCCGGGGCGATGAGCGGGGCCGGGTAGTCGGGGGTGGGGTCGAGCAGCCAGGGGCGGTGGACGGCCGGCCCGGGCAGGTGGGCGAGTTCCGGCACCCAGCGGCGTACGTACGCCCCGTCCGGGTCGTACCGGTCGGCCTGGCGCAGCGGGTTGAGCACCCGGTTGGGTCGGGTGTCGGTGCCGGTGCCCGCGACCCACTGCCAGTTGAGCTGGTTGTCGGCCACGTCCCCGTCGACCAACAGCGACAGGAAGTGGGCGGCGCCGATCCGCCAGTCCAGGTAGAGGCATTTGGCGAGGAAGCCCGCGGTCAGCAGGCGGGCCCGGTTGTGCATCCAGCCCTCCTCGGCGAGCTGGCGCATTCCGGCGTCGACGATCGGGTAGCCGGTGCGGCCCTGCCGCC
The DNA here is from genome assembly GCF_040629945.1 of Kitasatospora sp. NPDC005856. Classification (NCBI taxonomy): domain Bacteria; kingdom Bacillati; phylum Actinomycetota; class Actinomycetes; order Kitasatosporales; family Streptomycetaceae; genus Kitasatospora; species Kitasatospora sp. NPDC005856. Next base: position 18,598 of record NZ_JBEXWT010000023.1, read on the forward strand.
AGGCCTCGGCCTCGCGCTCGTCCCGGTGCCAGCGGTCGTTCCTGGCCCGGTAGTCGCGGTGCGCGGAGTCGGGGCGGGCGGCGAGGACCTGGTGGTGGAAGTCGCGCCAGGCGAGCTGTCGGACGAACGTCCGTGCCCCCTCGCCGTCGTGCCGCAGGGCGCGTTCGACGAGTTCGGTGGGGGACAGGCAGCCGAAGTGCAGGTACGGGGAGAGCCGGGAGGTGGCGTCGGCGGCGAGGTCGTCGTGCACCCGCGCGTACCCGTCGACGTCCCAGCGCCGCCACCGCTCCCTGGCCGCGCTCTCGCCTCCGGGCGGTAGGGCGGGCGAGAGCGGCCCGGTGAGCAGCAGGTTCTCGCTGCCGATGCCGCTCGGGGCGTCGAGCACCCGCGGCGCGCCCAGCACCGTGCGGCGGGGCACCTGCTGCCAGGCCCGGTGGTACGGGGTGAAGACCGCGTAGTGGTCCCGGCCGGCGGGGGTGATCCGGCCCGCCGGGACGACCGTCAGCGAGGCGTCGTGGACGTGCAGACGGTCGCCGAACACCTCGCGCAGCCGTGCCTCGCGCCGCTGCGCGAAGGCGCTGACACCCGCGGCGACGTGCACGGTGGTGGTCCCGGCACCGACCCGGGCCCCGGCACCGGCCTCGACACCCGCGCGGGCTCCGGCACCCGCGCCGGCTTCGGCCTCGGCCGCGACCCGGGCCGCCTGCTCGGCGGGCTCGCCGCGGCGCACGACCAGCCGGGAGCCGATCCGGCGCAGCGAGGCGTCCAGGTCGGTGAGGCAGTCGGCGAGGAACGCCTGTCGGTTGGGTGCGGCGAATCCGGCGCCCTCGACGGCCGGGTCCAGCACGAACAGCGGGACGACCCGGTCGGCCGCGGACCGGGCGGCGTGCAGCACGGGGTTGTCGTGCAGCCGCAGGTCCTGGGTGAACAGGGCGATCGATACGCTCACGGGTGGGGCCTCGCAGGTGGTGCCGTCGGGAGTCCGGGTGTTCGGGTGCTTCTGCCGCTTCGTACTGTTTCGTACGGCTTCTCCCCGGATGTTCGGAGCGGCCCGCGACGCGGATTGGTCCCGGGGCCCGTCCGAGCGGCGCCGCGGGCCGCCCCGCGGGCGCCGGCCGGTGCGCCCGTGGGCGTGCGTCGGGCAGGGGCGTGTTGCGGTGCGGGCGCCGCGTGAGAGGCTCGTCGCATGGAACAGCGCGTACTCGGCCGCACCGGCCGCCCCGTCTCGATCGTCGGACTCGGCACCTGGCAGCTCGGCGCGGACTGGGGAGACGTCCGGGAAGAGGACGCCCTGGCCGTGCTGGAGGCCTCGGTGGAAGCCGGCGTCACCCTCTTCGACACCGCCGACGTCTACGGCGACGGCCGCAGCGAGCGGCTGATCGGCCGTTTCCTGAAGGACCGCCCGGACGCCGACGTGTTCGTCGCCACCAAGTTCGGCCGCCGGGTCGAGCAGCGGCCCGAGCACTACAACCTCGCCAACTTCCGTGCCTGGGCCGACCGTTCACGGGACAACCTGGGTGTGGAGCGGCTCGACCTGGTGCAGCTGCACTGCCCGCCGACGCCGGTCTACTCCTCGGACGAGGTGTTCGACGCCATGGACACCCTGGTGGACGAGGGTCGGATCGCCGCCTACGGGGTGAGCGTGGAGACCTGCGCCGAGGCGCTGACCGCGATCGCCCGCCCGAACGTCGCGAGCGTGCAGATCATCCTGAACGCGTTCCGGCTCAAGCCGCTGGAGCAGGTGCTGCCCGCCGCCGAGGCGGCCGGAGTGGGGATCCTCGCACGCGTGCCACTGGCCTCGGGCCTGCTGTCGGGCCGGTACGACGAACACACCGTCTTCGCCCCGGACGACCACCGCACCTACAACCGTCACGGCGAGTCCTTCGACCAGGGGGAGACCTTCTCCGGGGTGGACTTCGCGACGGGCGTCGAGGCGGCGGTGGAGTTCGCCGCGCTCGCGCCCGAGGGCGCCAGCGCGGCGCAGGCGGCGCTGCGCTGGGTCACCCAGCAGCCGGGGGTGACGACGGTGATCCCCGGCGCCCGCAACGTGGCGCAGGCCCGGGCCAACGCGGCCGCCGCCGACCTGCCGCCGCTGCCGTCGGCCACCCTGGCCGCCGTGCGCGACCTCTACGACCGGCGGATCAGGCCGCAGGTGCACGCCCGCTGGTAGCGGCGGTCACCGCGCGGAGCCGCCACCCTTGCGACAGCCGTCGGCGCGGCTCCGGTCGGTGAGCCCGCCACCGCGGCGCCCGGCTGCCCCGCCCGCCGGGAGGCATGCCCGGTCCGGCCGTCCCGGCGGCGGGTGGGGCGGAGTCAGGAGAGCAGCTGGGCGAGAGCGGCGTCGACGTCCAGGTGCTCGGTCTCGGTGCCGGCGGGTACCAGGCGGAAGGAGTCGAGCAGGAAGGCCGTCACGACGGCGGCCGGAATGCTGATGACGGCCCGCGCGGACGGGGAGCGCAGGGTGATCAGCACGCGATCCTCCGGCCCGGGCGCGACGGTCACGTCCCCGAGGCCGACCGGGCCGTGCCGGCCCCGGTCGAGCAGCTCGCGCGCGAAGGTCCACTGCGCCGCTTCGTCGTCGCCGAGCGGCGGGAAGGCCAGGCACACCGCGTACGGCGACGCGGTGTCGAACCGCAGCTGCGCCTCCACGGCGACATCGGGGAACGGGCCTTCGGGCAGGGTGACGGCGGTGGACCAGGAGGTGGCGACGGTCATGCGACGAACTCCCATTCTGGCGGTGGCACCGGGTTCTCCGGCCTCGGGGACCGGGGTTGCAGCGCTCGGCTACCCGCGCGCCCGGGGTGCATTCCTCGTCTCTCAACGCGACCGGGCCGCCCGGCGTGATCCCCCGCTCGGGTGGTTTCCCGCCCCGCAGTTCCCGGGCAGCGAAGCCCGCCCCGGCGCACGGTCGCCGGGGCGGGGCTTCGGGTCACCGAGTGATCGCGTGGGGCCTCACGGCGCCACGGTGTCCGCCGCGGGTGGCTCGGGCTCGTCGTCCTCGTCCCGCTCGGCCTTCCGCCGGACGTCCGCGGGGGTCGGGGACGTGATCGCGCGCTCCTCGGCGGAGCGCTCCCGGGCTCCGACCCGGCCCTCGGCCTTCCGTCGGACGTCCGCCGGGGTCGGGGAGGTGATCGCGCGCTCCTCGGCGGACCGTTCCCGCGTCGTCTCGTCCGGCTGCGTTCCGTGGTCGTCGGGTGTGGTCATGGGCTCGTTCCCCTTTCCGGGTCCTGGGTTTCGACGGATCGGATACCGGGCGGGTGCCCCGGATGTCCGGTTCTGAAGCGGATGTCCGGTCGTGAACCGGACGGACGAGGTCGGGCGGCGGCCGGGCGGGCGGCGACCGACGGCCGGCGATCAGCGACCGACCACCGACGACCGGCGCGGCCTTCCGACCGTAACCCCGGGCGGGATGCCGCGCCGCCGGACGTGACGGGCGGCGACCCGGGCTCCCACCGGGACCGCCGTCGTGAGCCCTGGCCGCACCGGGCGGGCTGCGCTTGCGGCCCGGGAAAGGGAATCGACAATGAAGGCGTGAGGCGGCGAGTGGCGTGTTTCGGCATTCCTCGTACGGGCCGAGCGGTCTGCGGAGCCCTGGTGGAGCCTCACCGGCGACGAGGAGATGGATCCGTATGCCGACGCTTCCCTGGGCGACGCCGAACCCGGCCCCCTCGCACACCCGGTCGTACGTCATGGCGTCCCGCTTCACCCTGAGGTCCCGCAGGGACGTACCGAGGTTTCTCCTGAACTCCCTGAAGGCGTGGCGGCAGGTGCGTTCCGCGCCCGGGGTGTTCGGCGCCTCCCTGGACGCCCACCCCGTGAGTGGTGTCTTCCTGACCCTGTCCGCCTGGGAGGACCGCGACGCGCTGTACGAGTTCGCGGGCACCGAACCTCACCGGAGCGTCATGGAGACCCTGCGCCCCACCATGCGCACCGCGACCTTCACCTTCTGGGAGGTCGCCACCGACGAGCTTCCGATCTCCTGGAAAGACGCCCGTCGGCGTCTCGACGAACAGGCCGCCGCCGACACCGTCCGGGGCCGGGCCACCGCAGCGGACAACTGACCCCCGCCGGGCTCGACCTGATCCTCGACCTGGTCCCGCCCGCCGGCCCCGGCCGCGCCGTCGCCTCAGGCCAGCACCAGCGAGCGCAGCAGGTCGAGCTCCTCGAACTCGAACCCGGCGAGGACGGTGGCGAGTTCGCAGGCGCCGGGGGCGAGCAGATCGACGGTGGCCAGGACGTCCCGCCCGCCGGCGCGGTCGACTTCGTCCAGCGCGCGGGGCAGGTTGCGGCGCCACAGGACGGCCGGTGCGGGCGGGCCCTCGGCGCCGCGGCCGCGGTGGAGGGTGCCCTCCGGGGACACCCAGAGCGGCCGGTCGTCGGGCGGACGAGGGCCGTCGGCGGCGGGCGCGGCGGGGCGGTGTAGCAGTAGGCGGTGGTCCATCGCGCGGAACCCGTGGGCGAGGAAGGCCCGGGTGGTGGCCGACCGGCGGTGGAGCGACAGACCGGCCAGGTGGGGCGGCCAGGGCGGGGGATCGGTGAAGGCGGTGACGGCGGTCAGGCCGCTGCTCCCGGCCACGACCGTCCGGACGAGGACCTCGGCCGCGTCCGGGGCCTCCCGGCAGTGCAGCCAGGCCACCCCGCCGGTGAGACGGCCGGCTGTCGTTCGGCGGTGGACGGCCATCGCCCCGAGGAGCAGTCCGTCCTCGTCGTGGAGGACGAGGACGGTCCGGTCGGGTCGGCGGTCCCAGCCGGCGGGGGCCGCCGCCGGGAAGGGCACGACAGGCCGGTCGGCCGCGATCAGCCGGACCACCTGTGCCTGGTCCTCGCGGGTCGCGGGCCTGACCCGCAGCGCCCGTTCCGCCCTGAGGGACACCTTCATCGCGCTCCTGTCCGCGTGCACGTACACATCCACGTCCTCGTTCCCGTCCTCGCCCACCGGTGGCATGGTGGGTTCGGTGCCGACCCGGACCCGGATGGGCGAAGGCACCCGGCCTCACCCGAACGAAGGACAACCGGCGCCCGGGGACGGCCGCGCGGATCACCCCGAGGACGCGGTGACGGTCCGCTCCAGGAGGTCGAGGGCGCTCGCCAGGCTCTGCGGGCCCGCGGCTGTGCCCGGGGCACCGGAGCGGCCCCAGCCGGGGCCGGTGGCCAGCACCAGGGCCCGGCCACGGGACCCGCGCGCGCCCCACGTGGAGTCGGCCACCCGCCGGACCAGCTCGTGGTCGGCGGTGAGCGGGAGCTGGGACCAGAGCATCACGGCGCCGGGGCCGATCCGGTGCACCGCGTCCAGCAGCGCCCTGGGCGGGACGGCCGCACCCAGCATCCGGAAGGGCAACGCCCGCTCACCCAGGCCCGCCGCGGTCGCCTCCAGCGCCAGGCTGTGCTGCTCGTCGGGCATCGCGGCCAGCAGGACGGGCGGGGCGGGCGGGGCGGGCGGCGCGGTCCGGGGTCTGGCGGGCCGTACGGCCGCGGCGCGCAGCACCGTGGACACGTGCCAGGACAGCAGGTGCTCGACCTCGACGTACTGCTCGCCGGAGGAGGCCCACTTGCGTCCGGTCGCGCGCAGCGCGGGCATCATGACCTCCGTCCAGGCGGCGACGACGCCGAGGGAATCCACCACCTCCCGCAGGATCCGGGCGACCTCCGGTGCGTCCAGGCGGACGGCGGCCCGGGCCAGGCCCCGGCACTCGGGGCGGACCGCTCCCATCCGCAGCGCGCGGCCGCCGGCCGGGCCCCGGTCGGCCTCCGGCCCGGACCGCGAGGCCTGCTCGGGCACCGGGCCGAAGGCCGGCGGTGACCCGACGGCGGCAGCGGCTTCGGGCACGGCCGCGCGGTGGGAGGCCAGCACGGCCCGGGCGGCTTCGGCCGGGCGCACACCGCGGGCCGCCAGCCGGCACATCGCTTCGAGCAGGGCGATGTCCTCCGGGCTCCAGCGGCGGTGGTGGCCCGGGTCGCGCCGGGAGGGGCCGATGCCGTAGCGGCGCTCCCAGGAGCGGATCGTGGTGGGGGACACCCCGAGGAGCCGGGCCACGTTCCCGGTCGGCATGCCCGCCTCGTCGGCCCCCATCGTGCTCCTCCCGTGGAAGTCCCGAGCGTCCTCGAAGTCCGGTGAGCCCGGTGGGCCCGGTGGGCCCGGTGGGCCCGGAGCGTCCTGAACCGTTCCCATGATCCTCCGTCGCCCCGTGCGCTCCCGCCCGTTCCGCCCCGGGTGTCAGGCTCCGTCGAAGGCCGCCCGCAGCCGCAGCAGCCCGTCCCGCATGCGCGTCTTCACCGTGCCCAGCGGTACGCCGAGGGCCCGGGCGATCTCGCGCTGCGAGTACCCGCCGTAGTACGCCAGCACGAGCGACTCGCGCTGGACGCCGCTCAGCCGGGCGAGCGCGGACCGCACCCGGCCGGCGTCGAAGGCCCGCTCGACCTGCTCGGCGACCGGCTCGGCGTCCGGCTCACGGACGGGCTGCTCCCGCAGCGCCACCCGCAGTTCGCGGTCGGCGGCGGCGCGTGCGGCCCTGGCCCGGTCCACCGCGCGCCGGTGGGCGATGGTGAGCACCCAGGCCATCACCGTGCCGCGGACCGGCCGGTAGGCGGCCGCCGTGCGCCAGACCTCCAGCAGCACCTCCTGCGCGACCTCCTCGGCCTGTGAGGGGCTGCGCAGCGTCCGCAGGGCGGTCCCGTACACCGGGGCGGCCACGGCCCGGTACAGCCGCGCGTACGCCGCCTGGTCCCCCCGGGCCACCGCGGCGACCAGTCCGCCCAGCTCCGGAGCCGGCGCGGGGAGGGGCGGGGCGGAGGGGGAGGAACGGTCTCGCGTGGTCACCCCGGCACTGTGCAGCGTTTCGGGACTCCGGGACCACCTGCACCCTTTGTGCAGCGTTTCGAGGTCGGGGACGCCCTCGTCCTCGGGTCTGGCGCCGGGATCGTGCCGGCCCCGCTCGGGTCCCCGCGGGTAATTCGGTTGACCGGGCCGCTCGGTAACGCTGCACTTCGGGGGGCGCCACACGCGGTGGCGCCGGTTTCGCGGGGAGGCAGCAGCACCACATGGAGATTCGTTCCACGACCGACCAGGACCTCAAGGCCTACGTCGACACCTTCCACGCCGCGCTGGGGCGCCTCCCGGAGGCCGCGGACGCGAACGGCGGCGGGGTCTGGTGGGCGGCGACCGAGATGGACCGCAACCTGCTCGCCGTGACGGCGGACGGGCGGCCCGTCGGCACCGCCGGTGCGCACACCTTCGAGCTCACCCTGCCCGGGCAGGTCGTCGTCCCGGCCGCCGGGGTGACGTGCGTCGGTGTCCTGCCCACCCACCGGCGTCAGGGCGTGCTCACCGCGATGATGCGCCGTCAGCTCGCCGACCTGCGGGCCCGCGGGGAGTTCCTCTCCGTGCTGCTGGCCTCCGAGGCCGGGATCTACGGCAGGTTCGGCTACGGTCCGGCGACGTACACCCAGCGGCTGACGGTGCAGCGCCACCAGGCCGCCTTCGCCGCACCCCGGGCGCAGCGGGCGGACGACGCCCCGGCGGGCGGCACGGTCGAACTGATGCGGCGGGCCGAGTGCGGCGAGATCGTGGAGGCGGTCTACGACCGCTACCGCCGGGCCCAGCCCGGCGCGCTGTCCCGGCCGCGCCGCTGGTGGGAGCTGGGCGCGGGGCAGGTCCCGATCGCCCCGACGCCGCGCTACGTCGCCGTCCACCGGGACGCCGACGGCACCCCGGACGGGTACGCCAGCTACTGGACGGACGCGGGCACCCTGATGGTGGACGAGACCGTCGCCGTCGACGACGCGGCCCACACCGAGCTGGCCCGGTTCGTGCTCGGCCACGACCTGGTCGAAAAGGCCGTGTTCCGTCACCACCCGCCGGAGCACCCGCTGCGCTGGCAGCTCGCCGACTTCAACGCCGGCGAGCTGAGCAACCACACCGACTGGCTGTGGGTGCGGCTGCTGGACGTCCCGCGCGCGCTCACCTCGCGCGGCTGGTTCACGGACGGCGAGCTGGTCCTGGACGTCGACGACCCGTTCCTCGGCGAGCACCACCGGTACCTGCTGACCGTCCGGGACGGGAAGGCCGAGTGCGTCCCGACGGACCGGGAGCCCGATCTGTCCCTGGACGTGCGGGACTTGGGCGCGGTCTACCTCGGTGGCACCGCCCCGAGCGTGCTCGTCCGGGCCGGACACATCAGGGCCCACCGCCCCGGCGCGGCCGTCCTCGCCGACGCCCTGTTCCGTGCCGAGCGCGCGCCGCACTGCCTGCACTGGTTCTGATCCGGCGGCTGAAGAGCCTCCGCCACGACGAACGCCGGTCCCGCCCTCACCAGGGCGGGACCGGCGTTCGGCATTTCCGGGGGCACTGCGCACCGCCCGTGGGGGCGCGGCCGGTTGCCCCGGAGGACCACGCCGATTGCCCTCAGGGGACAGACCGCGGCGTGTCGTGGGCGGGTCGGCTTTGTTCGTACGGGTGCACGATGCAACAGTGTCCGTCGAGTGTTGACATGGTCACGAGATGTGAGCGGGGATGCGGGAGGAGCAGGAAATTCGAGACGAACGGGCCGGAGTCGTTCAGTTCCCCGGCCGAATGTCGCTCAACGTCCCGCTGATGTTGAGGAGTTCGTGGCACGCGGGCGCCTGCTTGCCCGAGGCCGGGGTGCCCGGCGCCTCGCAGGTCACGTTCGCCGTCACGGCCTGGTCCTCGGGGACCTGGATGGGAGTCACCCAGTGGTAGTCCTGATTGCGGAAGGTCTCCAAGGCGATCGTGGTGATCGTCTTGTTGCCGGCCGTGATGGTCACCAGCCCCTGGTCGCCCTGGAAGTTGGCGACCACGAGGTCCGTGATGTCGAAGACCTTGCCGTGCGGCACCTGGTAACTCCCGGTCGCGGCGGCGCCGTTCTGGGTCTGCACGTCGATCGTGGCGGAGCTCTGCTGTCCGGTCCCGGGCACCGCCAGGCCACCGGGGCCGACCTGGCTGCCGGGACCGGTGGCCGGCTTCCCGGCACCCGGCTTGGTCTGGCCGCCGGGAGTGCTCCCGCTGGAGGGGGCGCCCGGTGTGTCACCGGCCGGGACCTCGGCGGGCGGGGCCGGGGTGGCGCTCTGCTGGGCGACGGCCTGCTCGGCGGCCTGCTTCGCGGAGCTGCGCACCGCCGGGCGGACCAGGGCGAACCAGGCCAGCAGCAGCGCGATCAGCAAGGCCAGGAGCGCCAGCAGCCACCGGGGGAAGACCGGCAGCTGGAGGAACTCGCCCTCCAGGACCGGCTTCTGGGCCTCCGGTGCGGTGACCGCCTCCGGGGCGGCCGCGGGCTTGCCACTCGTACCCTTGCTGTCCTTGGCGTCCTTGCTGTCCTTGGTGTCCTTGCCGTCCGCCCGTTCCTCCGGGCCCACCGTGACCTCGAACGGCCAGGTCGCCGGTTTGCCGAACCAGATCAGCTTGCGGGTGCGCGCCTGCACCCGCACTTCCCCGGACTCACCGGGCTCCAGACGCAGCTTCTCCGGCGCGACCCCGAACCTCAGGTCCTCACCGGCCTGTCCGGGCGTGAAGGCCACCGTGGTGGGAGCGTTCCCCAGGTTGCGCACCGAGGCCCGGTAACGTCCGCGCAGCCAGCCACGGCGACGACGCGGGGCGAGCGCGGCCCGCAGCTCGTGGAACGGCGTCACGGTGACCGTGGTCTCCGGCACCGCCACCAGATCGGGGCGCTCGACGGGCAGTACCCGGATGCCGAGCGGGAACTCCCCGGCCCGGGAGGCGGGGGAGCGCGGCGGAGCCAGCCGGACCGTCACCGTCTCGGAGGTCCCGGGGTAGAGCGAGATCCGGGTCGGCTCGACCGTCGTCCACGCGGCACAGTCGCCGACCACCTCGAAGGTGTACGCCTCAACGATGTCGAGGTCGTTGCGTACCGTCAGGGTCGTGGTGGCCACGCCACCGGGGGCCACCGTCAGTGCTGGCAGGCCGAGTTCGGCGGATGTGGTCATAGCGTGACGGTAGGGCGGTACGGCGCCGGAGGAGAGGGCCGTACGGGCAAGCTGTGGGCACACCCCTTGCCCGTACCGACCGACCGGAGACCCCGCCCGGAGCGGCCGAGGGCCCGGCCCGGCCACGCGTGACCCGCGCTCCCACAGTCCCCCGGCCGGCTCCGCCTCGCGGCGGCCGGCCGTCACCCTCGCAGGACCAGAGAAATGGAGTAGTTCGATGACGTCGACCGATACAACCCGTGAGGAAGCCGTCACCGCCCGCCGGACAGGAACGGCACCGCGCTCCGGCACCGCAGGCCTGCCGCGCGTCCCCGAGCAACTGCGCGGCAGGCGGGCCCAGGTGCGGGTGGCCGTCTTCGCGGAGGACATCATCCTGCAGACCGGCGTGGTCCAACAGCTGCGCCAGCGGCCCGAGGTGGAGCTGCTGAACGAGAGCGAGGCCGGACGGGCGGAGGTCTCCCTGCTGGTCGTCGACGCGCTGACCGAGACGGTGACCGAACACCTGCGCCGACTGCGGCTCGCCACCCCGGGCCGGATAGGCCTGGTGGTGGGGCACTTCGAGGCCGGCGGGCTGCAGACCATCGTGGAGCACGGGGTCGCCGCGGTGCTGCGCCGCTCCGAGGCCGACCAGGACCGGCTGGTGAACCTGATCACGGCGCTGGCGAATGGAGAGGGCGTGATGCCCGGAGACCTGCTGGGCGAACTGCTCGACCGGATCGGGATGTTGCAGCGCACCATGCTGGACGGGCGGGGTCTGACCCTCTCGACGTTGACCGCGCGGGAGGCCGAGATGCTGAAGCTGGTGGCGGAGGGGTTCGACACCAGTGAGATCGCCGCCAAGACGTCGTACTCGGAGCGGACGGTGAAGAACGTGCTGCACGAGATCATCACCCGCCTCGGCCTGCGCAACCGGGCCCACGCCGTGGGCTACGCCATGCGGCGCGGGCTCATATAGGGGAAGCGGTAGCGGTGCCTCGCCCGTCCGGGCGAGGCACCGATCGGCGTGGGGGAGCGCTCAGAGGAGGTCGAAGTCGAACTCCCCGGTGGCCACGGCGGCGATGAAGGAGGAGTGGGCCGCGCGGCCGAAGGCCAGGGCGGGGCCGTAAGGGTCCTTGGAGTCGCGGATGTAGGAGACCGGCCCGCCGGGGATGGCAACCTCGACGCAGTTGTCGTCTCCGGCGCTGTAGCTGGACTTCTTGAAGATCTGCTGGGTCACTTGATCCTGTCTCTCTGTGCGGTGATGAAGGCGAGCGAAGCATCGACGGACATGGCTTCTGCTGTGATCTCCTGGAACTTCGCTCGGTAGAGCTCCACGTCGGTTGGATCCTCGACCCACAGGCTGCTCAGCATCCCTTCGGCCAGGACGACATCGAGGTCTTTCCGCTGTGGGAAGCCCATGAGCGCGAACGCTCCGTTCATCCCCGGGTGGATCGCAGCGCCGATCGGCATGACCTGGATGTTGATGTTGGACAGGCTGCTGAGCGTCAGGAGTCTGTCCAATTGGGGGACCATGATCTCGGGGCGGTTGGCGTTGGAGCAGAGGGCGGCCTCGTGGATGACGGCCCATACCTGCACAGGATTTGGTCGCGTCAGGATGGATTGCCGTGCCATTCGCACCTGAACCAGGTCCTCAACGGACCCACCGGACCGGATGCGCAGCCGGTCGATGACGATGCGCGCGTATTCAGGAGTCTGGAAGAGCCCCGGGACCAAGGACGGTTCGTACGTCTTGTAGGTGGTGGCGTCCGACTCCAGGAGGATCAGGTCGGATGTGGTGGAGTTGATCACATCCCGATAGCTCAGCCACCAGCCGCGCTTGCTCCCGTCCTTCGTGATGGCGATCAGCCCGGCGCGGTACTCCTCGTCATCGCATCCGTAGAAGTCGAGGAGCCTGTTGACGTCCTCGACCTTGGCCGCCGTGTGGGCGGTCTCGATTCGAGTGAGCTTGGCCTGGCTCATCCCCGTTGCCTCTGCCACCACCTCTGCGGTGAGCCTCCGCTCTTCGCGGAGCTTTCGCAGCACGCCTCCGAGTCGGCGTCGGCGAACGGTTGACACCACCATGTGTTGTCCCCTCCAGAACTCATCAGTCGACCAGTCTGCCTGTGTGGCGGTCGGCCGCGCTACCGATAACTGGCAGTCGTAGAGGCCGAATTCAGGTTCGATTTGCAAATATGCGACTTGCAGTGAGTGAGTTGCGCCACATGACACAAAGGCTGCATGCTGAGCGTAGCGGATCGCGTGCACTGAGTAGGCGCAAGTCCGTGACCTCGCCGTTCCTCAGGTGCATCTGCCCGAGGTGTGGCGACTGACGACCCACTTCACCCCCCGCGGAGGTTTCATCGTGCTCCCCCACGACATCCCCCCTGACTGGTCGGCCGCGCGCGAAGAGTTGCGCGTACTCACGGCGCGCGCCGGGTGGACGCCCGACCTGGTCGCCGATGCCGAGACCGCGCTCCTCGAACTGTTCGTCAATGCCTGGCGCCACGGCGGCAGTGCGGCTCCGCTGGTCGTCATCGCGCTGCTTGACCACGTCCTCCGGGTCTCCGTCAGCGACGGGAGCCCCATCCGTCCGGTCCAGCGCGACGGCTCCGACCTCCTCGCGGTCTCCGGCCGGGGCCTGCGCCTCGTCCGCTCCCTCACCGACCGCTTCGGCACGGAAGACCGCAAGACGGGCAAGTCCGTCTGGTTCGAGCTGGACGCCGCCGCGTGACCGCCGACCACCGCCGCCCGACCGGGCCGGCCGACGCGATCATGCGCACCTACACCGAGCCGGAGGTCGCCTCGCTGCTCGACGAACTCCACGAGCGCGGACGCAAGTTCGGCCTGATCTGGCCCGCCCTGGCCACGGACCGGGTGGTCGACGGCCGGGTCCTGGTCCGCTTCGGCGCCACCCCGGCCAGCACCGTGCTCAACCTCCTCGCGATCCTCCGTCACTACGACAAGGCCGAGGCCCCGTGCGACTCCTGATCAACCTCGCCCTTCCCCTCCTCCTGCTCCTCGCCATCGCCGTCGTCGGCCTCTGCGCGGTCGTCGTCCTGCGGATGCCCCACCGCCCGGACCCCATCGCGACCACGACCACCGCTCCCGACCGAGAGCGCGATCGCCAACCCGTGGCCTGAAACCCCACCCCGCCCACGCCGCCCGGCCGGGACCCACCGGGCGGCGGAAGCGCGCGCAGGAACTCGACCCTGCCCGGCCATCGTTGAAGCGGAGCGCAGAACGGCACGGTGGCCGTCTCCCACTCCCGCGGAGCCGCTACATCACGGCGTAGTCCTTCCAGCGTCCGTGGTCGACGGCGTAGTCGAAGATCTCCCGGAACGTCGGGAAGAACGCCAGATCACCGTTGCCGAACCAGAGGAACCGTCCCGGGCCGGCCCCAGCCGGGATCATCACACTCACCACAGCTGTCCCGTACTCTTGTATCTCCGTGCCTGCTGCTGATTCTCCAGTAGGAACGGACACGATCCTCGGCCGCCCGCGGCCCGGCCACCGGCCCCTGACTCCACGCAGCGGGCCCGCCATCGCTGAGCCGGCGGCAACAGTGCGCGGAGCGGTGGCTCGACGCCCTGGAACTCCGATGAAACCGGTCGGCTCTCGATCTAGGATCTGCGGTATGGCAACACGACTCGTGCAGATCAACATGAAGGCCCAGGACGACGCCGCGCTCGGCCGGTTCTGGGCAGAGGTACTCGGATGGGGTGTCGACAGCGAGGGCCCCGGCGTGACCAACCTCGAACCGGTCGGCTTCGCCTACCCCGCCCCCGCGGCCGTCTGCATCGACCTCGTCGCCCGGCCGGAACCCAAGACGGTGAAGAACCGGGTGCACCTCGACCTGGCCACCACGTCGACGGCCCATCAGGCGGAGCTGGTCGCGCGCCTGAAGGACCTCGGTGCGACGCTCGCCGACGTGGGGCAGGGCGACGTCCCCTGGACGGTCATGGCCGACCCGGAGGGCAACGAGTTCTGCGTCCTGGAGCCCCGGGAGATCTACCGGGACACCGGGCCGATCGCCGCGGTGGTGGTCGACTGCACCGACCCGCGGGCGATGGCCCGGTTCTGGGGCGAGGCAATGGACTGGACGGTGCACGAGGTCGCCGACGACCACGCGTCCATGCGTTCCGCCCACGGCGTCGGCCCCTACCTGGAGTTCGTCCGCACTCCCGACATCAAGAGCGGGTGGAACCGGGTCCACCTGGACATCCGCCCCTACCGCGGTGACGACCCGGAAGCCGAGGAGGCCAGGCTGCGCGCTCTGGGTGCCTCCGACCCGGGCATCGACCAGTCAGCCATCTCGTGGCGGATCCTGACCGACCCGGAAGGCAACGAGTTCTGCCTGCTCAGCCCCCGTTAGCCCCGCCCCGCCCCAGGCCGATCGCCTGTTTGACCACCGTTGCTCCCCGGCCCCGGGCCCCGGGCCATTCGACCGGATGGCCCGGGCCCCGGGAGTCAGGGCCCGTGTGGCCGGTGCACCTGGTCGTCCGACCCGGCTCCACGGTCTTTCGGCGGGATCTGTGAGACGGGGGGCACATCACCCTGTCGTCGCGGGATCGAACGCGAGCCTACGCGGAACTGCCGTGGTCCGTTGCGGGCTCCGCCAGGACCAGGTCGAGGAGACCGGGGAACCGCCGGTCGAATTCGGGGCGGCGGAGCCGGTTGAGGCGGCGCGGTCCCTCGTCGCGCTGCTCGATGAGGCCAGCGGTGCGCAGCACGGTGAAGTGGTGACTGCGCGTCGCCTTGGCCACCGGCAGGTCGAACGTGCCGCAGGCGCGGGTCCAGTCGGGGGCGCCGGCCAACTCCCTGAGGATGGTGCGTCGTACGGGGTCGCTTACCGCGTCGAGCGCGTCCTGGAGCGACACCTCGGTCGGATGGGTGTGGGTGAGGCTGCGGGTGCGGGCGGACATGGACGGATCCTCTGCAGAGTGTTCGATGGTCACCGAACACTGATATGGTCGATGCTGATCGAACACTGTAGCCCCGGCCTTCCGGAAAGCGAGCGTTCTCATGCCCCTGGTCCGCATCGACCTGTCCGCCAACCGGCCGCCCGCCGTCCGACGCGCGATCGCCGACGGTGTGCACCAGGCCCTCGTCGACGCCGTCGGCATCCCGGCCGGTGACCGCTTCCAGATCGTCACCCCGCACGAGCCCGAAGAGCTGATCTTCGATCCGAACTACCTGGACGTGGCCCGCCGGGACGTCGTCTGCGTCCAGATCACCCTGGTGGCGGGTCGGCCTCGGGAGCTCAAGCTCGACCTGTACCAGCGGATCGCCGCCAATCTGACCGACGTCGGCGTGCGGCCCGAGGACGTGTTCGTCACGCTCACCGAGAACGCCCTCGACGACTGGTCGGTGGGCAACGGCAGGGCGCAACTGGTCGAGCTGGGTGCCGTGGCGGGAACGCGCGTCGAGCCGTGATCCGGCGCGTCACGCCCGTGCCCCGCATGCCGATCCGCTCGGGCGGGGCGCCGACGCACGATCGATCGGCTACGCGGTCGTGCGCCTGCGGGCCACGGGCGTCCGCTGTGCCGGCCACGCCCACAGACAGCCAACCCACCCCAACCGACCGGCACTTGCCGTTCCGCACCCCCACCCCGAGCGACTTCGCCAGCAGAGTCGCCCCGCCGACTTCCTGTGCACCGCATCTCACCAGGGGTGAAGCCCTTGCCGCCCGGGCCCGAGCCGTGCAAGATCAACTACGGCGACCGGTCGAAAGCGACCGCTGCCGGGGTGTGCGGTGCGAGGGGGAAGCATGCTGAAAGTCCTGGGGCTCGACGGGCAGGCCGAGGCCGTCTACCGCCGGCTGCTGGCTCACCCGGCGACGACTCGTGCCGAACTCGCTGCCCGACTCGGTGAGACCGAGGAGGTCATCGGTCCCGCCCTCGACCGGCTGGGCGACCTGTCGCTGGTCAGCCTGGACGGATCCGGTCTCGTGCACGCCGTCCGTGCGGAGGTCGGGATGAAATGGCTCCTGGACCGCAAGCAGGCGGACCTGGCCGCGCTCCAGCAGCAGCTCGAAATGTCCCGCATCGCCGCCGCTCACCTGATCTCCGAGGTGACCGGCCCCGACCAGGGCGCGGGCCACCGGCACCCGGTGGCCGAACACCTGCCGAGCAGGGAGGCCATGCGTGCGCGCATCGTCGAACTGGCCGGACAGCTCACCCAGGAGTTCATCAGTGTGGGGCGGGGCGAGTCCTACTCCTTCTGCGACCTGGAGGTGGCTCGGAGCGTCGACCGCCAGATGCTCGAACGCGGCATCAGCGTGCGCGCCTTGTGGCCGGACAGTCTCCGGGGCGACAACCGAACGCTGGAGTACGCCGAGTGGTTCCGTTCCCTCGGCGGCCGAGCCCGTACCGTTGCGACCCTCCCGATCCAGATGATCATCATGGACCGTGAGTACGTCGTCCTCCTGCCCGTGATCACGGACGACTCCGACGCCGACGCAGTTCTCATCCACAGTCAGGAGGTCGCCGCCGCGCTGTGCGCCGTGTTCGAGGCGACCTGGAAGAGGGCAACGGAGCTGGGCGCTCTCGAGCCGCTCGACAACCACGGGCTGACGACGCACGAGAGGGAGTACATGAGGCTGCTCGTCCTGGGGCTCACCGATCAGGCAGTGGCGGTCCGACTCGGAGTCTCCCATCGCACCGCCCGCCGCATCGCGGCATCGCTCATGGAGAAGATCGGGGCCCGAAGCCGCTTCGAAGCCGGCTTCAAGGCGGCGACAGGCGGTTGGCTCTCCGACTCGTGACCCACGAGACACGCCCGTGAGGGTCCGTCGGCGAGCTGACGGACCCTCACGGGGATCGAGGCTACGTTCCGTAGTTGATGAGGGACAGGGGCCCGCTGAGCTCCCTGTACTCCACGCCGGCAACGATCCTGATCGACGAGCTGTAGTAGGTGCTGCCTATCACGTACCCCTGGCCGGCGTAGAGACCCCAGCTCCTCATCGACTTGGCGTTGTGGCTGATGGGCGACGGGAAGGTCGAGTAGGTCCCGATCTGCCACTCGAAACAGTCGCCGGTGTACTGGTAGCCGCTGAACACCTGGGCGTATCCGGCCGTCCTGTAGTGGTAGCAGTTTCCGGCGGCACTGGCGCCGGGGGCGGCCGCGACCAGGCCTCCGGTAGCCGCCAGGGCCGCCAACGCGGTGATTCCGGCTTTGAGTCGTAGCGTCTTGGTCATGTGAGGTCTCCGCTCTCTTCGCATTCCACCGGGAGTGGAAGTGGCACCACCACGTCCGGTGACGGGAAACAGCCTCTCCGACCCGCCCACTGCGGCGGAAGGGATCACCCCTGGACTCAAGGGGCCGTGGCTCAAAGAGGCCTCACCCGTACCCGGCGCGGGGCACTCCGCCCTTTGTGGACATCGCCTCGTCGGTCGGTCTGAATGGCTGACGAATCAGCTGTCTTGACGATTCATCAAGGGCTGCCCCGTAAGGTTCCCTGGAATTCGAGCCCTTCTCTCGTGGGTCTGGTAAGGCGCCTTCAGGAAACCGGGCCGGCTGGTGCAAGAAGCTTCCCGACCGCCGCTGGCCTGCGAAGATGTCATGGTTTCGGCGGCATTGAGTGCTTTCTGGCGGTGCAGGTGAGTTTGCTGACATAGTGCCAATTGGAACGTCGATCACCTGGCGTATCGTCAATTCCGCTACTTCGCACACTTGCTGTTCCGGTGTGAGTTCCCGATAGGCTCCGCTGCGGCCGCGATCCGGCCGACATCGACAGTGGAGGTCACTGATGCACGATCCGATAGCCCGATCACGCCGACGAGGGAGGGGGAGGCCGCCCCTGCTCGGCAGGATCTCGCTGAGCCTGCTCCCGCTCGCCCTCACGGCCGGCCTCGTCGGCGCCGGTCTTCCGAGCGCCGTCGCGGACGAACCGGTCGGCGGGCAGGTGCAGCTGAGCGACCGCGAGCGCGCGGTGCAGGCGTGGCTCGCGGGCGGTACCAAGGTCCACGCGCTCGCCGAGACCGCGCTCGCCGGTTCCGACCAGGACGTCAAGCGGTTCCTGGAGAGCGACCTGGCCGGGGCCCAGCACGCGGACGACCTGCTCGCCGCCTCGCAGATCTCCAGCGTCGGCGGACCGGCCGTCCGTGCGGCGGCGGACAAGGCGATCGAGGGAAGCGCCGCCGAGCTGAGCACGTTCCTGCAGACGGGCTGGCAGGCGGCGCTCCAGACCGATCAGCGGCTCGCGGCGACGCGGATCACCGACCCGAAGACGGGAGCCGGCCGGGCGCTCCAGGCCGCCGGTGACGCCGCACTGCGCGGCAGCAGCGACGACCTGCAGCGGTTCCTGACCGAGGGTCAGTACACGGCGAAGGACGGCGACGACCGGGTCAAGCTGGTCCAGATCCTGAGTTCCGGTGGTCCCAACGTCCAGGCGGCGGCGCGCGCCGCGCTCAATGGCACGATCGAGGACGTCCGCGAGTTCCTCGCGGTCGGGCAGTACGTCGCGCAGAGCCGTGACCAGGAGCGCGCGAGCATCGCGCAGCTGACCCAGCAGGTGAAGGACGCCAGTGCCCAGTCGGCCCTGGAGACGGTCGCCGCGACCGAGGCCAAGGACACGGCCGTCAAGAACTCGGAGACGGCCAAGGCGGATGCCGCGCGGGCCGCGTTCGAGACCCAGCAGGCCGGCAACGACACGGCCAAGGCCACGGAGGCCGCCAACAAGGCCGCCAGCGCTGCCCAGCGTGCCGGTAGCGCGGCGCAGACGGCCGTCACCGCCGCCCGCGCAGCCAACGCCTCGGCCCGCAGCGCGGCCTACGCGGCGTCGAACGCCGCCGCCGCGGCCGCTGCCGCCTCGCGGGCCGCCGCGCGCGCCCGTACGTCCGCGGCCGCGGCCGCCAGTGATGCGAGCCTGGCCCACCAGGCGCGGGTGGACGCCGACGCCGCCGCCGCGGCGGCCAAGCTCGCCGCCGAGGCGCAGGGCGCGCTCGAGCAGGCGGGCCGTGCCTCCACGGACAGCAAGGAAGCGTCGGGAGCCGCGCTGAGCGCGAGGCTCAACGCGGACGCGGCAGCGGGTTCGGCCGACCAGGCGGGCGCCTACGCCGACAGCGCCGGTGCGCAGTCGGCCAAGGCCAAGCAGGCCGCGGCGACGACGCGCCGCCAGGCCGCCGAAGCCGGTCGCGCGGCCACCGCCTCCCGGCAGCTGTCCGAGGAGGCCGCCACGAAGGCCCAGGACGCCGCGGCCCTCCTGAAGTCCGCGGCCGAACACGCGACGGCGGCCGCCCAGGCCGCTCGGGACGCCGCCGACCACGCCGGCCAGAGCGCCAACGCCGCCCAGGAGTCCACCGACCACGCCAACGCCGCCTCCGCGCTCGCCAAGGAGGCCCAGGAGACGGTCGACAAGGCGAACGGGATCCAGGACCTGGCCCGCCGCACCGAGGCCGAGGACCTGACGAACCGCACCGCGGCCGCCACCGAGGCGGCCCGCAAGGCCAAGGCCGAAGAGGAGGACAAGCAGAAGGAGACCGACCTGGCACGCCAGGAGGTCCAGAAGGCCAAGGCCGAGGCCGAGCGCCTCTCCCAGGCCGTCAACCAGCCGGGCGCCACCGTGGAGCAGGTCGCCACCGACGGTCGCAAGCTCGCCATCCTCTCCCGGAAGATATCCGGCACCTGGGGGCAGAAGGCCGCCGAGGTCGCCCTCTCCGGTCCGGACGTCGCCGTCGTCACCTACCTGAAGTCCGCACGGGCCGACGCGCAGGCCCAGGACGACCGCGAGGACGTCCGGCAGCTCTACTACAACTCCGAGAACGCCGCCGTCCGCGCCGCGGCCTACGACACCCTCAAGTCCACCGACGCCGCCAAGGTCGGCGCCTTCCTGACCAGCGGTCAGTACGCCGCCGAAGCGCCCGACAACCGGCTGGCGATCACCCGCCTCACCGACAAGGCCGGTCCGGCCGTCAAGACGGCCGCCGACGCCGCACTGCGGACCAACACCCCCGAGGCCCTGCGCGCGTTCCTCGACAAGGGCCTCATCGACGCGCAGATCGCCGACGACCGCCTCACCGCCACCCGCCTGGAGGACGCCCCGGCCACCGAGCCCGAGCTCAAGGCCGCGGCGAGGATCGCCCTCGAAGGCCCTGCCGTCAAGCTGCGCGCCTTCGTGGCCCAAGGCCAGTACTCGGCCCAGCGCAAGGACCACCTGGCGGCCGTCCACGTCGCCGACGTCACGGGCCTGATCGCCGAGGCCACCGCGGCCTCGGCCACCGCCCAGAAGAACGCCGCCGAGGCCCAGCGCGTCGCCGCCCTCGCCCGCGACGCCGCCACCGAGGCCGGCGGCTACGCCGCCGCGGCCCAGCAGTCGGCCAACACGGCCACCGAGTACGTCGCCAAGGCCCAGGCCGCCGCCGACTCCGCCCAGGCCGCCGCGGCCCGGGCCGCCGGGGCCGCCAAGACGGCCGGAGCCGCCGAGGCCTCGGCCCGGCACGACGCCGCGTCGGCCACGTACTCGGCCCAGCGGGCCCAGCAGTCGGCGGGCTCGGCCCGCCGTTCCGCCAACGACGCGTACGCCTCCGCCGCATCGGCCCGGGCTTCGGCCGAAGCCGCGGGCCAGGACGCGACGGCGGCCGAGGCCGCCTCCAAGGAGGCCTGGGGAACCTACGAGGCCAAGTACGAGGCCGAGCAGAAGGCCAAGGAGGAGGCCCTCGCACAGGCCCGTGCGGAGGTCGAGCGGCTGCGCGCGCAGGAGGCCGCCGAGCAGAAGGCCGCCGACGAGCAGGCGGCCAAGGAGAAGCAGGACCAGGTCTCGGCGATCGAGGCGGAGATCAAGAAGCAGGCGGACCAGAAGGACCAGGCCAGCTTCATCTACACCCTCATCTCCGAGAGCATCCACCTCACCCTGGACGTCATCGGCGGCGCCGGCGGCGTCATCGCCCCCGGCCTCGCCGACATCGCCGACCTGATCAACTGCGCCTACTACGCGATCGAGGGCAAGAAGGCGGAGGCCATCACCTCCTGCATCGGCGCGATCCCGTTCGCCGGCGACGGCGCGGCCATGGCCAAGTTCGTCCAGTGGGGCAAGAAGTTCGGCTCCTGGGGCGAGAAGGCCGTCGAGTTCGTCAAGAAGCTGCTCACCCGGGTTCCCCCGAGCTGCCTCAACAGCTTCCCGGCCGGCACGCCCGTCCTCATGGCGGACGGCTCCGCCCGGTCCATCGAGGACGTCCGGACCGGTGACACGGTCCTGTCCACCGATCCCACCCAGGCCGAGACGGGGCCGCGGCGCGTCGACGCCACCATCTACACACCCGACGACCGGCAGTTCACGGACCTGACCCTGGCCGGCGGCGGCTCACTCACCGCCACCAGCAGCCACCCCTTCTGGAACGCCACCGAGCGTTCCTGGGTTGACGCCTCGCGCCTGCAGGCCGGGGACACCCTGCTGACGCCCTCCGGCAGCCGGGCGACCATCGGGGCGACCAGGCAGTGGGAGGGCCTTCAGGCCGCCTACAACCTCACCGTCGCCGACTTCCACACCTTCTACGTCCTGGCGGGCACCACCCCGGTCCTCGTCCACAACTGCTTCACGCCGGTCGCCCTGGGCTACGAGTGGACCGGTACCGCGGGATGGGCGAACAACCAGGGCTTCAGGCACTTCCTGGATCCCAAGTACGGGGGGAACGAGTGGAGGGGGCCCGTCCGGAAGGCCATCGACGACCCCAAGGTCGAGATCCACGTCAACATGAAGGGCTTCGACGGCGATTTCGAGGGGATGGCGGTGGCCGGCCTCGCCCCGGGTGCCAAGGCCACCCAGGAAGAGATGTCATGGATCGCCCGGGCGGTGATCGGCGAGCGGGTGCCGTGGAGCAAGTTCAGGTTCTACGACGAAAGCGGGAAGCGGATCGACGTGCCGGAGCCCAAGTGGCATGACGGCAAATGGCAGAAGGCCTGGATGTTCGAGTGGGCCCCCTGACAGCGATCCCTGTCGGGCGGCCGTTCACGGCGGCCGCCCGACAGGGGCCGGTAACCTGTCCGAGCTTGAGTACGAAGGGAGGATTCCATGACCGACGCGAACGGTGCGACCGGCGGTGACCCATCGAGCGGATCCGGGCACTATCCGGAGTTCGCCCGCTTCGGAGGCCTGACGGCCACCATCCTCGCGACCGCTGCCGAACACGGCATCGATCTCGGGGACGAGACCCCGCCGCCGGTTCCCGACTGGTCGCCGAAAGTCGCGGTGTTCGAGTCACCCGCGCGGCGGGTGAGGGTCAACCTCCTGCTGGAGGAAAGAGGGTTCGTCCTTTGGCTGGGCAGCGGTCGAGGACTGCGGGCATCGGCCGGCGGAACCACTCCTGACCTCGTCGAGACCGCCAGGGTCATCGCGGCCTGGAAGCGGGGGGCCACGCTCAAGGAGCTCTCCGAAGAGTTTCCCTTCATGACGTACTCACGGCTGAGTCAGGGGTACGAGGACGGAAACCCGGAAGCCGTGATGTGGGACCTCCTCCTCGGCAACGAGGAATTCGAGGACTACCGGAACCTCATCACCGCACTGCGTGCGGAGCCGGTCCTCGCGGAGATGTTCCCCTACATCTCGATGTGGACGCTGGTCCTGGCGAAGGACGCCTACGACGAGCAGCCGGGGCAGCTGAGGATCCGGCAGGAGACCGACGGTTCCTACCTGTTGTCCTCATCGAAGGCCGAGGAGGACAACAGGCGGTTCGACCGGCTGGACGACCTGGTCGCCGCGGCTGTCGCCCTGCGGGCCGACCTCTGATCGACCCTCGGAGCACACGGCGCCGCCTCTCCACGCCCGCAAGGGCGGGCGAGAGGCGGCGCCTTCGCGTTGGGGCGCGGCCGTCCCTGGAGCCGACCCGCCGGCCGACCGCCCCCCACGCGCCGGCCCACGCGCCCCACGACCGTCCCGGCCTGCCCTCCGGGGACACCGGTCGTTTCCCCCGCTGAGGGTGCCGGCGCCCTGTCGCTGCCCGCCCCGGCCCGGGACACTGCGGGGGAGACCGCCCCTGCAACCTGTGAGGTCGAGCGTGATCGGCGCCACCGCCACCCCCCGCTCCGTCCGGCGGCCGGCCAGGGCCGCCGTCGCGGTGCTGCTCGCGCTCGCGGCGGCCCTGGTGACCCTGACCGGCGCCGCCCCCGGCGGGCAGGGTGCCGCCGCGGCCTCGGTGGCCGCCGTCGACCCGGCGGCCGGGCGGATCGTCTTCGCCGGCACCAACCACCGCGGCCTCGGCAAGGTCACCGGCGCGGAGTCGAGCACCCCGCTGTTCGGGCCCGGCCCGATCCACTTCGACCGCGACCCCTCGGCCCGCGGCGACGAACTGGTCTTCACCAGCCTGCGCGACGGCCCGCTGCCCCAGGTGTACCTGCGCGACGCGGCCGGCGCGGTGCACCGGCTCACCACCGGCATGGACACCGCCCACCCCGCGTTGGCCCCGGACGGCAAGGGCGTCGTCTTCGAGGCCCTGGAGGCCCGAGGCGGGAACGGCGGTACCCAGCACGTCCTGTGGGCCGTCAACCGGGACGGCAGCGGACTGCGCCGGATCACCGACGGCGCCGCCGACGAGACCCACCCGACGGTCTCGCCCGACGGCAAGTGGATCGCGTACTCCTGCGACGGCGAACCGGAGCACCGCCAGATCTACCTGCGGCCGTTCGAGGGCGGCGCGCCCGTCAAGGTCACCAACGTGACCAACGGGGACGCGGTCGACCCGACCTGGAACCCGGTGAACGACGACGCCCACCGCAACGAGATCGTCTACACCTGGGACCAGCGCGACCAGGGCAGGACCCTGATGCTCACCTCGCCCACCGGCGGCGACAAGGCGTTCTTCCCCGGTACCGGATCCACCTGGAAGACCGGCTCCGCCGCCTGGATGGCCGACGGCAGCGGCGTGCTCTTCCTCAGCGCCGACCTGCTCGACCCCAACAACCCGACCCCGCAGCCCGACCCGGCCCAGCCACCGGTGGTGAACCTCTACCGCGCGCTGACCTGCAACTGCGACGCGCCCAAGATGCTCTACCGCGCAAACCGGTTGATCGCCACACCCGCCTGGCTGGGCACCCAGAACGAGGGCGGCCCCGTCGTCGAGCAGACCAGCGCCTCCGGCGCCAACGTCGCGGACGTGGAGGACATGCGTCCCGACGGCGGCGATCCGCGCGACCTCGGCATCAGCGTGCTCCGCGAGGACCCGGCCGCCGATACCAACACCAGCACCGACCCCGCCACTGACCCCCTGTTCCACCCCCGCCCCGGCTTCGACCCCTGGTACGAGCGCCAGACCTTCACGCCCGACGGCCGGCAGATCGTGGTGACCCGCTACGAGGACGGCCCCGCCGGCCGGATCCAGCGGATCTGGACCGCCGACGCCGACGGCGCGGACCCCCAGCCGATGAACCTCGCCGGACGCGGTCCGAACGACCGGGACACCGACCCGTCGATCTCCCCGGACGGCCGACTGATCGTCTTCAGCCGCAGCGCCCCGGCCACCGGCCGGCAACCGGCCCGGCCCGGGCGGGTCCTGATCGCCGAGGTGTCCACGGGGCGGATCGTCGGCACCGTCCAGCCGCCGGCCGGGCAGCAGGGCGCCTCCGACGGCCAGCCGTTCTGGTCGCCCGACGGCAAGCTGATCGCCTTCTCCCGCACCGCCGTGGTCAACGCAAACGCCGGCAACCTGCACGTCTGGACGGTCTCCGCGGACGACCTCACCCGGCAGACCGACCTGAGTCGGACGGCCTGCCCGGGCAGCTGCAACGTCATCGACGACAGCCCCGCGTTCGCCCCCGACGGCCGCCGGATCGCCTTCAACCGCAAGGCCGGCGACGGCGGGAACAACCAGCAGGACGGCGTGGTGGTCACCACGCCCACCGGCGCCGACTGCACCGTGGTCGTACCCGCCGGGCTCGGCGTGGGCGCCTGCACCCGGCCGCTGCCCGACCGCCCCACCACCGGGCCCTTCCAGCCCCGCGACGTCGCCTGGACGGCCGACGGCGCACAGCTGCTGATGACCTCCCGCCGGGCCGCGCCGCCCAGCTCGCCGGAGGGGCTCAAGGTCTACGACTTCGCGAGCGCCAAGCTCACCGAACTCGACTGGCGGCTGCCGGGCCGTCAGAAGGAGCCGGCCGTCCAGCAGTCCGTCGACCTGGCGGTCAGCGCGCCCGAGCGGACCCCGGCCGTCCCCGTCGACGGCAGCACCGAGGTGACCGTCACCGTCACCAACAAGGGCCCCGCGCCCTCACCCGGTACCGCCCTCACCGTCTCGGTGCCGACCGGCGGCCGGCTCGGCCGGCTGACCACTCCGACCGGATCGTGCGACGCGGCCGCCCTGCGCTGCGAACTGGGCACCCTGGCACCGCGCGCGGTGGTCCGGATCAAGGCCACCCTGATCGGCACCCGGCCCGGTGTCCCGGACTTCGGCTGGAGCGTCACCGGCGCGGTGGTCGACCCGAACCCCGACGACGACTCCGCCCGGACCTTCCTGCCGGTGCTGGAGCCGCCCACCCCCACGCCGACCCCGACCACCACCCCGTCACCGACCGCCTCGCCGTCACCGACGCCGACACCGACTCCGACTCCGACGTCGAGCCCGACACCCACGCTCAGCCCGACCGCCACACCCACCCCCGTACCGCCGCCGCCCCCGGCCCCCGCCCCGCCGCCGCAGGCGGGCCCGGAAGTCGCGGTCGACGCCCAGCCGAACCCCGGCTACGTCGGCGGCCACGTGACCGTCAGCTACACGGTGCGCAACACCGGCCAGGCCCTCGCCACCGGACTGCGCCTGACCCTGGGCCTGCCCGCCGCAGTGCCCACCGAGAAGCTGCCCCCCGGCTGCCGGAACGGCACCTGCACCGTGAGCGACCTGGCCCCGGGCCGAAGCGCGGTGGTCCGGGTGGTGCTCTCGCCCGTGGCGGTGCTGGACACCACCATCACCGCGGAGCTGACCACCACCGGCACCGACGCCACCCCCGGGCCGCACCGGGCGAGCACCCCGCTGCGCATCCTCCAGCCCCGCATCGTCGCGGTGCCGCCGATCGGCAAGCCCGGCTTCGTGACCTCGGTGCGCGGCGTGGACTTCCCGCCCGGCACGCCGGTGACGTTCACCTGGAACCCCGGCATCACCGCCGCGGCGGCGCCCACCCGCCCGAAGGGCGACGGCACCTTCGCCGGCCAGCTGCTCATCCTCCCCAAGGACGAGACCGGCCCCCGCACCATCACCGCCGAAGGCCCCGGCTTCTCCCCGGTGACCTGCCCCTTCCTGGTGGTCGAGGGCAGCATCGGCCCGCCCGGGGAGGTGGAGCGGCGGTGATCCACGAGGTCGACGAGGCGCTGCGGCAGCTGCTCGCCGAGACCGGTCTGCCCGAACGCGGGATCGAGGTGGTCTTCGACGCGCCCACCCGGGACTTCGCGGCCCGGCGCAACGCGCCCACGGTCAGCGTCTTCCTCTACGGGCTCCGCGAGGACACCGGCCGCCGGCAGTCGGGCACCGTCGCGGAGTACGACGCGGACGGGCTGGTGACCGGCCACCGCCCCGCGCCGCGCTGGTTCGAGCTGGCCTACCTGGTCACCGCCTGGACCAACCGGCCGCAGGACGAACACCGGCTGCTGGCCGAGGTGTTGCAGTGCCTGACCGCCACCGACGTGCTGCCCGCCCGGCTGCTCACCGGCTCGCTCGCCGAGCTCGGACTGACCGTCGCGCTGGACATCGCGGGGCGCGACACCGGCCTGCCGTCGGTGTCCGACGTCTGGTCCTCGCTCGGCGGGGAGCTACGGCCGTCGGTGGACCTCCGGGTACTCGCCCCGCTGCCCGGCGGGCGCACCCCGGCGGGGCCGCCGGTCACCGAGGGGCTGGTGCTGCACGCCGACCAGACCAGGCCGGACGGTCCGCGGCCCGACACCGGCCCGGCCGGCCCGCCGCCCGCCGCCGGCCCGTCACCCTCCGCCGCCCCGCCGCCCCCGGACGGCCCGGGCCGCCGGCTGCGCTACCAGGGCGCCGGGGACCCGGGGGCGGACGGCTTCGCCGCGCCCCGGGAACGCGGGCTGCCGCCCGGCCGCCGGCCACGGGGCAGGGCGCGATGAGCCTCGACCTGGACCAGAGGGCGAACGGCGCACCGCCCGCCCCCGACCACCTCTGGGAGCGGCTGCACCGGGTCGAACGGCGGGTCCGCGCCGCGGTGCGCGAACGCCGGGCCGACGACCCGGACCCGGACGACCCGTACCGCGGCCAGTACCTCGGCCCGGAGGCGGTGGAACGCATCCTGGCGGCCTCCGCCGCCGTCCACCGGGGCGCCGCGGACCCCGGTGACGGGCCCGTGCCGCCGCCCGGCTCCCGGCTCTGGCGGCTCACTGCTGCCTTCGGGCTGCTCCCGGTGGACCTCGACCTGCTGCTGGTGGCCCTCGCCCCCGACCTCGACTCCCGCTTCGAACAGCTCTACGGCTACCTCAACGACGACCTGACCCGCCGCCGGGCGACCATCGGTCTGGCCCTCGACCTGTGCGGGCTGTCCGGAGCCGGCGACGGCCGCTTCCGGTTCTCCGTCCGGGCCCCGCTGATCGCCGGCGGCCTGCTGGAGATCACCGAACCGGACCGGCCGCTGCTCTCCCGCACCCTGCGCGTGCCGGACCGGGTGACGGCCCATCTGCTCGGCGACGACGAGCCGGACGGCACCCTCGTCGGACTGGCCCATCGCGCCGGGCCCGGCCACCGCCCCCACCAGCCGCTCGAACAGCTGCGGGCGCTGGCCGCGGACGGCGGCCTGGTGCACCTGCTCGACCGGGGCGGGCACGCGGGCCCGCTCGCGGTGGCCGCCCTCGCGGTCGACGGCCCGCCGCCCCTGGTGGTCGACGCCGCCGTCCTCGCCGCCCGCCCGCCGGAGGCCACCGTACGGGTGCTCGCCCGCGAGGCGCGGCTGGGCGGGGGCGGCGTGGTGCTCGGACCGCTGGACCGGCTCGAACCCGAACGGCCCGAGCGGGCCGCCCTGCTGCGCGAACTGTGCGCGCGGCTCGCCGGCGTCCCGCTGGTCGTGCACGGCCCGCAGGTCTGGGACCCGGCCTGGGCGGCGCAGAGCCCCGTGGTGCTCACCGTCCCGCCGCCGGACGCGCGCGGCCGGGCCGAGCAGTGGGCGCACGCGCTGGGTTCGGAGCAGGGCGAGGAGTTGGGCGAGGAGTTGGGCGAGGAGTTGGGAGAGGAGCTGACCGAGGCGGTGGCCGCCTACCGGTTGGACCAGGAGCAACTGGCCCGCGCCGCCTCGGTCGCGGCCCGGACGGCGGCCGCCGAGCGGCGCCCGGTTCACGCCGAGGACCTGCGCACGGCGGTGCGGGCGCAGAACGCCGCCGGCCTGGCCCGGCTCGCCCGTCGGATCGAGCCCGGGGTCGGCTGGTCCGACCTCGTCCTGCCCGCCCCCACCGCGGGCCGGCTGCGCGAACTCGTGCTGCGCGCCCGGCACCGCGACCAGGTGCTCGGACGGTGGCGGATGCGCCCGGGAGGCGGCCGGGGCACCGGTGTGATCGCCCTGTTCGCCGGGGAGTCCGGCACCGGCAAGACGATGTCGGCCGAGGTGGTCGCCGCCGAACTCGGCATGGAGCTGTACGTGGTGGACCTCTCCACCGTGGTGGACAAGTACATCGGCGAGACCGAGAAGAACCTGGAACGGATCTTCACCGAGGCCGCGCAGGTGAACGGAGTCCTGCTGTTCGACGAGGCGGACGCGCTGTTCGGCAAGCGCTCGGAGGTCAAGGACTCCCGGGACCGCCACGCCAACGTGGAGACGGCCTACCTGCTCCAGCGGATGGAGTCCTTCGACGGGATCGCCGTGCTGACGTCCAATCTGCGGGCCAACCTCGACGAGGCGTTCACCCGACGGCTGGACGTCATCGCCGAGTTCCCGCTGCCGGACGCGGCGCAGCGGCGCCTGCTGTGGGACCGCTGCCTGGGGCCGTTGGTGCCCCGGGGCGACGACCTCGACCTGGACTTCTGCGCCCGGAACTTCGAGCTCACCGGCGGCTCCATCCGGGCCTGTGCCGTCTCCGCGGCCTACCTGGCCGCCGGGACGGGTGCCCCGCTGGGCATGGCGCAGCTGGTCTCCGCGGTGGTCGGGGAGTACCGCAAGCTCGGTCGGCTGGTGCTGGCGAGCGAGTTCGGGCCGTGGCTGGGCGTCCTCGGGGACGCCGGGCACGGCTGACCGCGCCTGGGCACGGCTGGTCGCCCCCGGACGGCTGATCGCCCCCGGGACGGCCGGCAGCCCCGGCACGGCGGGGCGGCCGGTGCGCCCGGGACGGCCGGGGGGGACCTGGGGGAACGCGCTGCGATGTCCCCCGGGGGCACCCGTTCCTGCCCCCGGTCGGGGACCGGCGGACATGTTTCCGGGTGGCGTCCGGGCAGCAGACTCGGGGGCGAATGACCGGCGAACCGATTGGCCAGTTGAAGGAGCGCGTATGCCGTCGTACCTCACCCCGGGCGTGTACGTGGAGGAGGTCCAGTCCGGTGCCCGGCCGATCGAGGGCGTCGGCACGGCCGTCGCCGCCTTCGTCGGCTTCGCCGAGACCGGGCCCTTCCACGAGCCCACACTGGTGACCAACTGGGACCAGTACGTCCAGCGGTTCGGCGGCTTCACCGAGGGCACCTACCTGGCGCACTCGGTGTACGGCTTCTTCGCCAACGGCGGCGGCTCCGCCTACGTGGTGCGGGTCGGCGACCCGGCCCGGCGGACGCCCGGCGCCGCCCCCGCCGTCACCGCGGCCCCGCCCGTCGAGATCGCCGGGTTCCTCTTCTCCGCCCTGCCGGGCGCGGGCGCCGAGGTGTCCGTCGAGGTCGCCGACCCGGAGGGCGAGAACGTCCCCGAGGACCGCTTCCGGCTGCTGGTGCGCCGGGGCGCCGAGGTCGCGGAGACGTACGACGTCTCGACCCGCAAGAGCACCAAGGGCTACGTCGTCACCCAGCTGCGCGAGTCGAAGCTGGTCGCCGTCGCCGAACAGCCCGGCACCGCGCCGAGCCGCCCCGAGCGCCGTACCCACGCCCTGGCCGCCGCGCCCGCGCCGGCCGCGGTCCCGGCGGGCCGGCTCGACCCCGCCGAGTACGTCGGCGACGCCGCCGCCCGGACCGGCTTCGGCGGCCTGGAGGCGATCGACGAGATCACCATGGTCGCGGTGCCCGACCTGATGAGCGCCTACCAGCGCGGCGACATCGACGACGAGGGCCTGCGCACCGTCCAGCTCGCGGTGATGTCGCACTGCGAGCAGATGGGCGACCGGATCGCGGTGCTGGACCCGCCGCCCGGTCTCGACGCCCAGCGGATGCGCACCTGGCGCAACGACGAGGCGGGCTTCGACTCCCGCTACGCCGCGCTCTACTACCCGTGGATCAAGGTCTTCGACCCGGCGAGCGGCCGCAACGTGCTGGTCCCGCCGAGCGGGCACGTCGCCGGGGTGTGGGCGCGCAGCGACGCCGAGCGCGGCGTGCACAAGGCGCCCGCCAACGAGGTCATCCGCGGCGCGGTGGACCTGGAGCTGCGCCTGAGCAAGGGCGAGCAGGACCTGCTGAACCCGATCGGCGTCAACTGCGTACGGGCGTTCCCCGGGCGCGGCATCCGGATCTGGGGTGCGCGCACCCTCTCCTCCGACCCCGCGTGGCGCTACCTGAACGTGCGCCGGCTCTTCAACTACCTGGAGGAGTCCATCCTCCTGGGGACCCAGTGGGTGGTCTTCGAACCCAACGACGACCGGCTGTGGTCCAGCATCCGCCGGAACATCACCGCGTTCCTCACCGAGGAGTGGCGGCGCGGGGCCCTGTTCGGGCAGACCGCGGCCGAGGCCTTCTACGTCAAGTGCGACCGCGACAACAACCCGCCGGAGTCCATCGACCTCGGCCAGGTGATCTGCGAGATCGGCGTCGCCCCGGTGAAGCCCGCGGAGTTCGTGGTGTTCCGGCTGTCCCAGTTCTCCGACAGCACGAGCCTCGTCAACGAGTGACCGGCCCGGTCGGCACCACCCCTCGGCACCCCTCGCATCGGAAGGTGACACAAACCCATGGCTGAAGGCGATCCGCTCTCCACACATATATTCGGCGTCCAACTCGGCGGCTACAACGTCGAGTCCGTCAAGGAGATCAGCAACCTGACGGTCGAACAGGACGTCGTCGAGTACAAGCAGGTGACCCAAGAGGGCAAACTGATCGTCCGCAAGCAGCCCGGCGCCCGGCTTCCCGGCGAGGTGACCATCACCCGCGGCCTGGACAAGAGCGGCGCGTTCACGGACTGGATCAAGGAGACCCTCAACAACGGGGCGATCAACACCGCGCGGCAGAACCTCACCATCGAGGTCAAGGACACCACCGGTGCCACCCTGCGGCGCATCCAGCTGACCAACGCCTGGGCGAGCCGCTGGGAGGGTCCCACCCTCAGCGCCGGCGAGTCCAGCGCCGCGACCGAGACCGTGACCATCGTGTTCGAGGAGATCTCGGTCGAGTGAGGCGGAAGATCGGCCTGGAGGAGCTGCTGGAACGGGCTCCGGCCCCGCAGAGCACCGCGCCGCAGCAGCAGGCCCCGGCGGCAGCGGTGGCGGCGGCGCAGCCCCGGGGGCGGGCGCCGCACACCGAGTTCGAGTTCGAGCTGCCGCTCGGCTACGTCGACGACGAGGGCACCGTGCACCGGCACGGTGCCATGCGCCTGGCCACCGCCCGCGACGAGCTGATGCCGCAGATCGACCTGCGGGTCAAGGAGAACCCGGCGTACCTCAGCGTGGTGCTGCTCAGCCATGTCATCACCAGGCTGGGCGACATCACCGACGTGCACGCCGGGGTCGTCGAGCGGATGTACGCCACCGACGTGGCCTTCCTCCAGGACCTCTACCAGCGGATCAACAGCGAAGGCCACACGCGCGCCGCGGTGACCTGCCCGCACTGCGACGGCGCCTTCGAGGTCGACCTCGCCGGTGGGCGCCTGGGGGAATCGTGACGTACGCGCCTGCTCGGCTGTACGAGGAGATCGCGTACATCGCGTACCACTTCCACTGGCAGCGGGAGGACATCCTCGACCTGACCCACCGCGAACGCGGGCAGTGGGTCAGGGAGATCGCGCGGCTCAACACCCGCATCAGCGAAGGCGGGTGAGCCGGATGGGGCTTCGGGACTGGATCGGCCGCCGCAGGGGCGGCGAGGCCGGGGACGGCGAGGGTGCCGCTTCCGGCGGCGCTCACGGCGCGGCCTCCGGCAGTGCCGGAGGCACGGGCGCGGCCGCTCGGCGGCGCCCGGCGGCCGGGGACGGGGGCTGGCGCGCGGTCGCGCCGCTGGTTCCGACCCTGGCCGGGCCGGCCCACGGCGTCAGTGACGGCCTGAGGTTCCGGTCCCGGCTCACCGCCTGGCAGGACCCGTCGCTCTGCGGCCCGCTCGGCCACGCGGTGCTGCCGACCGCCCCGGTCGGCATCCTGCGGGCCGTGGCGGCGCCGGGCTCGCCGGCTCCCGTCCGCACGGGCGGGGACGAGCTCGTGGTGCCGGTCCTCCCGGGGGAGTCCGGGGCCGAGGCGTTGTCGGAGGAGGGGCAGCCGGGCACGGTCCGGCAGGTCCGTCCGGTCCAGCGGTCCGTCCGGCAGCGGCGGCTTCCGGTCCGGTCCGGGCCGCGACCGGCACGCGCGGGCGGCGCCGAGCGACGAGCGGCGGGGGAGGGTGCTGAGGGCGGTGCGCCGAGGCCCGCGGCGGCGACGCCCGGTGCGGCGACGCCCCGCGCGTCCACGTCTGATGGGTCGAAGTCCGATGGGATGAGGGGGAGTTCGCCGAGGAGTGCCGCCATGGCGCCCGGTGCGGAAGCGCCGAGCGTCTCGGCTGCTGTCGCGGCGACGCCCGAGGCGGTCACCGGCTCCTCGCGCCCGAACGACTCGGCGGTGCGGGCGGAGCGCCCCGTACGGCCGCGGTCCCTCGGGGCCCCGCTGGTCGTGGCGCGGCGCCCGACGTCGCTGCCCGCGCGGCCCGTGGCGGCCGTCCCGGGGCAGGTCGGGAGGCCGGAGGCGGTCACCGAGCCGACGAGCCGCAGCGCGGACGCGCCGCGGCCCGCGGCGGTGACGGGCGAACCCGTCGACGGCACGCGCCGCCCGTCCGCGAGCGGCGGAGCCACCGAACGGTCGACGGCGCCAGGCCCGGCCGTTGCCCCCGCGCCCACGCGGAACGAGCGCACCGAAGGGGTGGTCCAGCGTGCCGCCGCGACCGGCGCCGCCGTACCCGCCCGCCCGGTTCTCGGCGCGCCGCTGACCGCGCTGCCCGCGAGCGCCACACCGCTGGCCACCGACGGCCCCCGGACCCCTGGCGCCTCCTCGGGGCACCCGGCCATGCCCGTCGTTCCCGCCGGCGCCGGGTCCACCGGCCCCGAGACGGGCGGGCGCGACGAGGTCCGGCCGTCCGCGGACGGGGACCGTGGCACGACCACCTCGGCCCGACGCGCCCGTACGGCCGGGGCGTCCGTCGGCTCGGCACCGTCCCGGCCCCAACGCGGGTCCGGCGGCGGCGCGCCCGTCCAGCGCACGCCGTCCTCGTCGCCGACCCCCGAGCGCGCCGTGCCCGTCCAGACCGATCCGGCCCCTGAACGGCGGAACGGGGCCGCCGAGGGCGCGTCAGTGCAGCGCGCCCCGGCCTCGCCCGCCGTCTCCTCGCCTGTCACCTCCGCGCCGGCACCGCTGGCGCCGACGCCCGAAAGCGTCGCGCCGGGTCGGACCGACCCCGCCCGTGCCGACCGGAGTGCGCCCGCGGAGGGCGTGTCCGTGCAGCGCGCCCCGTCCGGGACCGCCGCCTCCACGCCCGTATCGCCGGCTCCGTCGGCCGATCGCGCCGTTCCGCTTCAGCCCGCCCCTTCCCCTGCCCGTACGCGTGGAGGCCTGGGCGCGCCGCTCGACGCGCTGCCGCCGACGGCGGCCGTGGCGGGAGGCGCCGCTCCGCTGCTCGGCGGGCGCCGATCGGTCCAGCGGATCACGGCCCCGGCGGCGGGCGACTCCGCGCCCGCCGTCATCGTGCCCGCGGCCGGTGAGGGGCTTCCCGTGCAGCGTGCCACCCCGCGTTCCGGCGACGGCCCGGCGGAGGCGATGTCCCCGTACGGGAACGGTGGTGACGGGCGGTCGGCAGCTCCGAGCACTCCGAGCACTCCGAGCACCCCGATCGCCCCGGCCGCCGGTGGCCGCAGTGCGCATCCGAGCTCCGAGCGAGGCCGGCTCGGATCGGCTGCCGGGCGTGCCGTGGCCCCCCGGGGGACGACGGCTGCCTCCGCCGCGCAGCCGACCGTTCCCGGGACGCGACCCGTGGGCGCCCCGCTCGCAGCGGGTAGCGGTCCGGTGGTACCCGTGACGGTTCCCGCGCGCCGGTCCTCCGGAGGCCCGGGTGTGCAGCGTGCCGTTCAACTCATCGGTCAGAGGCGCGGGTTGCTCGGGGACCGTCGAATGACGGTCGCCCTCTCCACCGCGCCGGCACCATCCGTTCCCCCTGCCGCCGCTTCCGGCGGCGCCGGTTCGGCACCGACACCACCCGTGGTCCGGCCCGTCTGGCCCACGGCGCTCGCGGCCCCTGCGAACAGCGAAGCGTCGGCCGCCCCGGCCGCCGCCGTTCCGCAGCGCTCGCGGTCACGGGCGCGGCGCTCGCCGGGTGCCGGGACCGAGGCCGGAGGCGCAGCACGGGGTTCGGCCTCGCAGCCCGGCTCGGTGCGACTCCCGGACCCGGCCGCGCCGCGCGGCGTCTTGGCCGCCGTGCAGCGTGCGTTCTCCCGACGCCCGTCGGACCGGCCGGTCGCCCGGGCGGCAGCCGATCACCTGGCAGCGCCCGCAGGTCCGTCGGCACCCGCCACCGCCGCTACCCCGGTCGCGCCGGCGGACCTGGCCCGCGTCCTGCCCGGTCGCTCCCGTGCGGCGGCCCCGAACGCGGGCGCTCAGGCACTGCCACGGCCCGGCACCGTGAGCGGGGGCCGCTCGGCCGTACAGCGTTCCGCCACGCCGACGTCCGGTGGGAACCCGAACTCCGTCACCCCCGGCACCCTCGGTGTGCCTTCCGCCATGACGGCCACCCCGCGCCCGCCGGTCGTCCGGCTCAGGCCCGTGACGGCCGCGCCGATCCAGCGCCTGCCGGCCACCGCCCTGCCCCCGCAGCCATCCCCGGTGCAGCCGCCCGCCGTCGCGGCCCCGGCGGGCACGAGTCGGCCACCGGGCCCACAGCCGGCCACCGCATTCGCGCCGTCGACCACGCCGTCGGCCGCGTCCGCGCCCGCGCTCGTCGTCTCCCGGGCCCTGTCCGCGGGGCACACCACCAGCGCCCCGCCCACCTCGTCGGCGCCGTCCGCGCCGACCTCGCCCGCCACGGCGCGGCTGTTGCAGCGGGTGGCCGAGCAGACGGGCCT
Organism: Kitasatospora sp. NPDC005856; assembly: GCF_040629945.1. Lineage (NCBI taxonomy): Bacteria > Bacillati > Actinomycetota > Actinomycetes > Kitasatosporales > Streptomycetaceae > Kitasatospora > Kitasatospora sp. NPDC005856. Next base: position 53,848 of record NZ_JBEXWT010000023.1, read on the forward strand.
GACCGGGGTGCCCCTGACCGCCGTGCCCGCGCGCACACCCACCACCGTGCAGCTCGCGACGCCGACCCGGTCCGCGGCGCCCGGGACCCCGTCCGCCGCGGGCACCCCCGGCAAGCCCCCCACCGCACCGGGCGCCGAGCGGCGCGCCGACCCCGCCGACCTCGACGAACTGGCCCGGCGTCTGGTCGAACCGGTCGGCCGGCTGCTGCGCACCGAGTTGCGCAGGGGCCGGGAACGCGGCGGCAAACCGTACGACATGCGCCGCTGAGACCGGGCCGGACCGCGGACGACGAAGCGGACCGGAGCGTGGACCAGACGGACGGCCGACAACAGGCCGCAGCGACGTGACCGGAAGCAGGGAGCAGGAGCAGAAGCGATGACCGACAACATCTTCGCGTCCAGTGTGTTCTTCAGCCTGACCATCGGCGGCAACGACCTGGGCGAGTTCACCACCTGCTCGGGTCTCGGCGCCCAGGTCGAGATCGAGCAGTACGCGGAGGGCGGCAACAACGGCTTCGCGTGGCAGTTGCCGGGCCGCATCACCTGGTCGAACATCACGCTGACCCGCGCGGTCACCGCCGACACCACCAAGATCGCCCGCTGGCTGTCCGAGATCGTCCGCAAGGTCGAGCCGAAGGACGGCGAGATCGTGGCGCTGAGGCCCGACCTGAGCCGGATCGTCGGCTGGCAGGTGCTCGGGATCGTCCCGGTGCGCTGGGAGGGGCCGTCCTTCGACCCCGCCAACTCCCAGGCGGCGATGGAGACCCTGGAGATCGCCCACGCGGGCCTGCGCCCCTCCTGACCTCACCGCACGCCCGGCCCCACGCCCCCGCCCCCGCCCGACACCCCGACCCACGGAAGGAGCACCAGGATGTCCCCAGCGGTCCCCGCCAGCGTCACCCGGGCCCAACTGACCATCATGGAGCCACCGTCCACGGTCGGTGCCCAACCCGGCGGTACGCTCGCGCAGCTCCGGCTCCAGTTCAACCCGGCGACGCTGGTGTTGAGCAAGACCACCGAGTGGCGGCGCACCCCGTCCCGGATGGCGGGCGAGTCCGCGCTGCCCGAGTTCGTCGGCAGCGGTCCGCGCTCGCTCTCCCTCGACGTCTTCCTGGACTCCACCGCGACCCACGACAACTCGGTGGAGCGGGCGGTGGAACAGCTGATGACGGCGTGCGTGCCCACCCCGGCCAGCCTGGCGCGCAAGACGCCGGCCAGCCCGTGGATCCGGCTGGACTGGGGCACCCTGAAGACCACCTCGTTCAACGGGGTGCTGACCGGCCTCTCGGTCACCTACTCGCTCTTCGACGTCGACGGGAAACCGCTGCGGGCGGTCTGCTCGCTGACCATCGACGAGGCCAGCGTCGACCCGGCCGGCCAGAACCCGACCTCCGGCTCGCCGGAGGCCCGCAGCACCCACCGGGTGATCGCCGGCGACAGCCTGCCCATGCTCGCCTGGCGCGCGTACGGGGACGCCACGGCCTGGCGCACCATCGCGGAGGCCAACGACATCGACGATCCGCTCGCGCTGGTCCCCGGTGCGGACCTGATCGTGCCGGGCATCGAGGAACTCACCCAGAGCCACAGCCGGACCCACAGCCGGAGCGAACTCACCCAGGGCGGACGGCCATGACCACTCCCGAGGCCCGCGGCGGCCGGTCCTTCGCCGCCGATCCCGTCGTCGAGGCGCCCGGCCCGCTGCCGCCGATCTGGGCGACCCAACTGGTCTCCTGCGACATCGAGGAGAGCGTCGGCCTGCCCGACACCGCCGTGCTGTCCTTCCGGGACGCCGACCACACCTTCCTCTCCGCCACCGGCATCACCATCGGCACCCCGCTGAAGGTGTCCGTGGTCACCGTGCAGGGCAACACCCGGGCGCGGCTGTTCACCGGCGAGGTGACGGCGCTGGAGCTGGAGGTGGACTCCACCGGCTCGTACACCGTGGTGCGGGCCTCGGCGGTCACCCACCGGCTGATGCGCGGGCGCCGGGTGAAGGCCTTCCGGAACATGACGACCGCCGACATCGTCCGCCAGGTCGCCTCGGGCGCGGGACTGACCTGCGGGAAGGTCGACTCCTTCCCGGTCGTCCACCAGCAGCTCTCGCAGGCGAACGTCCCGGACTGGGAGTTCCTCCAGTTCCTGGCCCAGGAGAGCGGCGCCCAGGTGCGGGTGGACGACGACGGCCGGCTGGAGTTCGTCCGGCCCGACCCCGCCTCCGGCGCGCCGGCCCCCTCCACCCCCGCGCCGCAGAACCCTCTGGTGCTGGAGTACGGCCGCAACCTGCTGGAGCTGCGCGGTGTGCTGACCGGCGCGGGAGGAGCGGACACCGTCGAGGCCCGCGGCTGGAACGTCACCACCAAGAGCGCCCTGGTCGCCACCGAGCCGGCCGTGACCTCCCGGACGGTACAGCCGGGGATGAGCCCCTCGGTGGTGTCCTCCGCCTTCCCCGGCCGGACCCGACTGACCGTCGCCGACACCCCGTACCGCACCCAGGCGGAGACCGCCTCGGTGGCCCGGTCGCTGGCCGCCTCGGTGGCGGCCGGCTTCGGTGAGCTGGAGGTGGTCGCCGAGGGCAACCCGCGGCTGCGGGCCGGCACCGCGGTCGCCCTGGGCAACGTCGGCGCCGCCTTCTCCGGCCGCTACACCGCCACCGGGGTGCGCCATCTGCTCGAACCGTTCCGCGGCTACCGGACCACCGTGGTGGTCAGCGCCGCCCCCGACCGCTCCCTGGCCGGGCTGACCAGTGGCGGCAACGCGCCGCCGCGCGGGCCGCGGATGCCCGGCCTGGCCGTCGCCGTGGTCACCGATGTCCGGGAGCCGGGCGGCGGTCAGCGCGGCTGGGTGAAGCTCAAGTTCCCCTGGCTGGACGACACCTACGTCTCCGATTGGGTGCGCACCGTGCAGTGGGGCGGCGCCGGGGGAGGCGGCGTGGTCAGCCCCGAGGTCAACGACGAGGTGCTGGTCGGCTTCGAGCAGGGCGACCTGGACAGCCCGTACGTGCTGGGCGGGCTCTACAACGGCGTGGACCGGCCCTCCCAGCACGACGTGCCATTGGTCGACGGGGCCTCCGGAAAGGTCAACCGCCGCTCGGTGGTGTCCCGTTCGGGCCACCGGATGGAGCTGCTGGACGTGCCGGGCGGCAAGTCCGGCGTCCGGCTGGCGAGCGGCGACGGGAAGCTGGAGGTCAGCCTGGACCAACAGCGCGGCGAGATCGTGCTGACCGTCCACGGCCTCGGCGGCGGAGCCGGCAGCACGGTGCGGCTCTCCTCCTCCGGCATCACCCTGGACGCGGGCACCGGCGCGGTGAACGTGCGCGGCGGCTCGGTCACCGTCCGGGGAACGACCTCCGTCACCGTGGACGGCGGCGCCCAGGCTGTGCTCAAGGGAACCTTCGTGCGCATCAACTGACGGACAGTCAAGGAAACAACGGCAGTAGACGAGTGCCCGCGACCGGCGCGGCACCATCGGAAACGGAGACCGCACATGCCCCCCGCAGCCCGGACCGGCGACCTCACCGACCACGGCGGCGCCCTCACCACCCCGCCGCCGGGCGCCCTCAAGGTGGCGACCGTGCTGATCGGCGGCCGTCCCGCCGCCGTGGTCGGCAGCGTGCACGCCTGCGTCGTCCCCCCGCACCTGGCTCTGGGCCCCGGCAACCTGGTGCTGCCCTCCCCGGGCGCGGTCACCGGGGGAATGGTGCTCATCGGCGGCCTGCCCGCGGCCCGCATGGGCGACAAGACGACCTGTGGCGCCACCATCACCTCCGGTGCGTTCGACGTGCTGATCGGAGGCTGAGCATGAGCGGCAGCTTCATAGGCCGCGGCTGGGCGTTCCCGCTGCGGGTGAACGCCACCGGCGGCATCGCCATGGTGGAGCGGGACCGGGAGCTCGCGGAGGCGATCCGCCTGATCCTCGGCACCGCCCCGGGAGAGCGGCCGATGCGCCCCGAGTTCGGCTGCGGCATCCACGAGTACGTCTTCGCCCCGGGCGACAGCACCACCGCCGGGCGGATCGCCCGCGAGGTGCGCATCGCGCTGGAGCGCTGGGAGCCGCGGATCGAGGTCGACGACGTCGTGATCGCCTTCGACAGCGCCGAGGAGGGCACCCTCTACATCGACGTCCACTACACGGTGCGGGCCACCAACGACCGCCGCAACCTGGTCTTCCCCTTCTACACCATCCCGGAGCACCCGGGAGCGGACTCCCTCGACACCGTCGCCGGGGGTGCGCGCTGATGGCCCTGCCCTCCCCGAACCTGGACGACCGCCGCTTCCAGCAGCTCGTCGACGAGGCCAAGCGCTACGTCCAGCAGCGCGCCCCGGAGTGGACCGACCACAACGTCTCCGACCCGGGCGTCACCCTGATCGAGACCTTCGCCTACCTGGTGGACCAGCTGCTCTACCGGCTGAACCGGGTGCCGGAGAAGAACTACGCCGCCTTCCTCGACCTGCTCGGCATCCGGCTGTTCCCGCCCGCCGCGGCCCGGGCCGAGGTCGACTTCTGGCTCTCCGTCCCGCAGCCCGAGACGGTCCTGCTGCGGGCCGGCACCGAGGTCTCCACGCTGCGCACCGAGACCGACGACGCGGTGGTCTTCTCCACCGCCGAGGACCTGCCGATCGTCCCCAGCTCGCTGGAGCGGCTGGTGACCGTCTCCGCCTCCGGCGAGCAGTCCGACGGCACGGCCCGGCTGGCCGACGGCGCGGACGTGACCTGCTTCCAGTCGCGCCCGGCGCCCGGGGACGCGATGCTCTTCGCGCTGCCCGCCGTGGTGCCGCGCTGCATCCTGATCGTCCGGCTGGACAGCCGGGTGGAGGGCGTCGGCGTCGACCCGCGTCAGCCGCCGCTGGCCTGGGAGGTCTGGGACGGCGCGCGCTGGATCGCCTGCGAGACCGGCAGCGACACCACCGGCGGCCTCAACCGGCCCGGCGAGGTCGTCGTCTTCGTGCCCGCCGGGCACACCGCCTCGGTGGTCGCCGGCCGACGGGCCGGCTGGCTGCGCTGCCGGGTCACCGAGCCGCAGCCGGGCCAGCCGTTCTACTCCGAGTCGCCCACCGTCCGCCGGGCCGAGGTGTTCACCGTCGGCGGCACCGCCACCGCCGTCCACGCGCAGACCGTCACCGACGCGCCGCTCGGCGCCTCGGAGGGCGTCGCGGGCCAGCGCTTCAGCCTGGCCCGGCCGCCGGTGCTGCTCGACGGCGAGCCCCCGGTGGTCGAGGTCACGGCCGGCGAGGGCTGGGAACGCTGGACGGTCGTCGAGCACTTCGGCGAGTCCTCGCCCGCCGACCGGCACGTGGTCCTGGACGCGACCACCGGCGAGTTCCTCTTCCCGCCCGCGGTCCGGGAACCGGACGGCAGCCTGCGCACCTTCGGCGCCGTGCCGCCCAAGGGCGCCCGGCTGCGCGTCCCGCAGTACCGCACCGGCGGCGGGATCGCGGGCAACGTGGCCCGCGGCACCGTCACGGTGCTGCGCAGCTCCGTCCCGTACATCGCCCGGGTCGACAACCGGGAGGCGGCGCGGGGCGGGGTCGACGGCGAGACCGTGGAGAATGCCAAGGCCCGTGCCCCGCACCAGCTGCGCCTGCAGGAACGCGCCGTCACCGCCGGGGACTTCGAGCTGATCGCCCGGCAGGCCGCGCCGTCCGCCGCCCGGATCAGCTGCCTGCCCGCCGGCGGTGCGGAGGCGGGGGCGGTGCGGGTGCTGGTGGTCCCCGACGCCGTCGCCGACGAGGGCGACCGGTTGCGCTTCGAACAGCTGATCCCCGACGAGCAGGTGCTGGCCGCCGTCGCGACCGCCCTCGACGAGCGCCGGCTGATCGGCACCCGGCTGGTCGTGCAACCCCCCACCTACCAGGGCGTGACGGTGGTCGCCCGCCTCACCACCCGCTCCGCCGACCCCGACCGGGTCCGTGAGGAGGTGCTCGCCGCGCTGTACCGGTACCTCAACCCCCTGCGCGGCGGCGCCGACGGCGAGGGCTGGCCGTTCGGCCGGGCCGTGCAGTACGGCGAGGTGTTCGCGGTGCTCCAGCGGGTGGCCGCCGTCTCGGGCGTCGAGGAGGTGCGGCTGTTCCCGGCCGATCCGATCACCGGACGCCGGGGCGCGCCCACCGAGCGGGTCGAGGTCCCGCCGGACGCCCTGGTCTTCTCCCACCAGCACCAGGTCGTGGTCACCGCGGTCGCCGAGGGCAGCGAGGCGGGCGCATGACACGGGCCGCCGTTCCGGGGCTGCCCAGCCCGCACCCGATCGGCGAACTGCTGCCCGCGCTGTTCGCCGACGACGACTTCGCCCAGCGGTTCACGGCCGGCCTGGACACCGTCCTCGCCCCGGTCTTCGCGACCCTGGACAACCTGCCCGCCTACTTCCGGCCCGGCCTCGCGCCGGCCGACTTCCTCGACTGGCTGGCCTCCTGGGTCGCCGTGGAGGTGGACCCGGACTGGCCGGTGGAGGTGCGCCGCGCGGTGGTCGAGAGCGCCGTGGAGCTGCACCGCTGGCGCGGCACCCGCCGCGGCCTCACCGAACGGCTGCGGCTGGTGCTCGGCGCCGGAGCCGAGATCGTGGACGGCGGCGGCGCCTCCTGGTCCACCGACCCGCGGGCCGCGCTGCCGCCCGCGCCGAGTGGCGACGTCCTGGTCCGGGTCTGGCCGCTGAGCGGACCGGCACCGGACGAGGAGCAGGTGCGGTCCGTCGTCAGGGCGGGCTGCCCGGTCCATCTGACCTGCCGGGTGGAGATCCTGCCCGGCCCACCCGGGCGAACGGAGGGCTGACGGATGCCGGTGTGCCCCGAATGCGGAACGGCCAACGGGGAGGGGGACGACTTCTGCGGCAACTGCGGCGCCTACCTCGGCTGGTCGCGCAGCGCTGCCGCCGCTCCGGCGGCGCCGACGGCTGGGCCCGTGGCGGCGCCCGCTCCCGCGCGGGCCGAGCCCGAACCTGCGCCCGCACCCGCACCAGAGCCCGCGCCCGCGCCCGTCGAGTCCAGCCGGCGGAGCGTCTCGCGCCGGATCGCGCGCCCCAGGGCGGAAGCCAAGCCGGAGACCACGGCGGAGGCCAAACCGGAGGCCACGGAAGAACCCAAGGCGGAATCCAAGCCGGGACCCAGGGCGGAGACCAAACCCGAGGCCAAGCCGGAGCAGCCGCCCGCTCCGCCCGCCGAGCCCCTGCCCGCCGAGCCGTCGGCGCCCGAGCCTCCGCGCCCGAGCACCGCCCCCGTGCGCCCGAGCACCGCCCCCGTACGGCCGGCTCCCGCGCAGGCCGTTCCCGCCCCCGCGCCGCAGGCCGACCCGGTGGCCGTCCAGCCCGCCAAGCCCGTCGCGCCGCGCCCCGTCAGCCGGGCGGCCGAGGCCGTCGAAACCCAGGACGGCCCGCCCTGCCCCCAGTGCGGCACGCCCAACCTGCCCGAGCGGAAGTTCTGCCGCCGCTGCGCCGCCCCGCTGAATCCCGCCGCGGCCGTGCCCGAGCTGCCCTGGTGGCGCACCCGCTGGCCGTTCCGGCGCCGGGTGCGGATCGGCGGCTCGGGCAACGCGCTGCGCCGCACCATCGCGCTGCTCGTGCTGGTCGCGGTGGTGGTCGCCGGGATCCTGCTGTACCCGGCCGGCAAGGTCGCCTTCCAGGACGTGCTGGACAAGCTCCGCAGCACCGCGCCGATCACCCCGTCCGCCACCTCGGCGAGCGCCGCCGTCGAGGGCCATCCGGCCACCGCCGCCGACGACGGCCTCAGTAACACCTACTGGGGGGCGCCCGCGATCGGGGACTCCGTCACGTTCTCCTTCCGCACCCCGTTCCGGCTGGTGGACCTGATCATCCACACCGGGGATTCGGTGGACCCGCAGCACTTCCAGCAGCAGGCCCGCCCGATCGTCCTCTCCCTGGAGGTCACCGCCGAGGACGGCGAGGTCCACACCCAGCAGGTCCCGCTCGACGACCGACCCGGACCGCAGACCGTGCAGACCGGACTCAGCGACGTCACCCAGGTGAAGCTCACCGTCCGGGAGGCCGCCGGAACCGGTCCGGGCCGCGCCATCGCACTCTCGGAGGTGGAGTTCTTCAAGCGCACCTGACCCCTGGCCCGTCACACGGCCTGCTCCCAGAGGTCCAGTCCGGCCCGGAGGAGGTCGCGCACGGCCGCGGTCTCCTCCTCCGTCCAGGCGTCCTCCCCGGCGGTCGGTTCGAGAGCGTCACCGCCGAAGAGCTTCTCGTAGGCGCTGTCGTGGACCGGTCCCTGGGAGGGAAGGCGCGGGCCGGACTCCACGCTGTGGGAGAGGTCCTCGAAGAAGTTCCACGCGTCCAACAGCAGTCCGGCCGGCACCGGGCCGAGGCCGGGGTGCTCGACCCATCGCCGTACGGCGGCCAGGTCGAGGGTGGCTTCGGCCTCCCAGACGAGCTCCCGGTCGTTGCGGTCACAGTGTTCCCGCAGCGTCCTGAGGTCCCGGAACGCGAGGAGTCCGCCACGGTCGTCCACGAGGAGCCGGTCGGGCGCGTCGCCCTCGCCGGGGCTCCAGATCAGTGTCAGATCCCCTCTCCTGGTCTCGATGCGGTACGGATAGTAGTCGGCCATGCGGAGTCTCCCGTGCTGTCGCGACGACACCCGCCGCGGGGGTCATCCTGCCTGCAACGACCGTCGGCGATGACCGCGGGTCAGGTCGACGTCTCGCCGTCGTCCCCGTCGCCGGAACCCGCACCGGCCGTGCGTCCGCCCCGGACGGGGTGCCACTCCACCAGCAGGATCGTGGCGTCGTCCCGCAGCCGGTGGTCCCGGTGGGTGATCGGGTCGCGGCCCGCCCTCATCCGCACGGCGGACGCCACGGCGGTGCGGTCGCCCGTGGCGTGCCAGCGTGGAGGGGCGCGGCCGGACACGAGCGGGGAAACGGGCCCCTGCCGGGGTCGGCCGGGAGCGCTGGGAGCAGCCGATGGACGAGACCCGGAACACCCCCGGCCGGGCGGTGGGAGTCCCGTCGGACGAACAGGCCACGCGGGTCCGCCGGGACGGCTACGCCCGGCTGGGCGCCGCCGACCTGGGCATCGACACCGGCGCCATGGCGGCGGACTTCGCCGAACTCGCCGAGGCGTACCGGGACCTGCCCCCGGACCCGTACGCGCGGCAGACCCACCGGTTCCGCCGCTACTCGCACGCCGTCCACCTGCCGTGGACCGGCGAGTTGTCCTTCATCCCCGGGGCGCCGGACAAGGAGTTCGGCACCGTCACCGAGTACTGGCAGGTCGAGCACAACCCGGAGTATCCCCGGGTGCGCCGCCGGTTGCCCGACATCCCGCCCGCCCTGCGCGGCAACCGGCTGCTCGACGCCCTGATCCGTGCCGACCTGGGCCACGCGCTGTGGCTGGAGGACCTCCACCGCGTGCCGGTCCACGTCGGAGTCCACCTGATCGCGCTCGGCGTGCACGGGCGGGACGAGGTCGCCGTCTCCTCGCCCGACTGTCTCCACCAGGAGGGTGGTTCGTCGGCCACCTTCACCTTCGCCCACCTCGTCGGCCGCCGGAACGTCGAGGGTGGCGAGAACGTCATCGCCACCCCGGAGAGCGCCGGACGCCGGCCCGACGCGCTGCCGCCCGAGGCCGTCCACGAGCGGTTCGTCCTGACCGAGCCGCTGGACGGCTACGGCGTGCACGACGGCCGCGTCAGCCACTACGTCGGCCCGGTCCGTCTCGGTGACGCCGGCGACGACGGCCGACGCGACATCCTGATCGTCGGCATCGCCCCCTACACGCTCGCGCTGTAGGCCCTGCATCCGATAGGGCCTACGCCCCGGGCCCGCTGTGACGTGGCGGTTCCGACCGGGTGGCTCGCCCGTGCGCCGGCTCAGCCGTAGAGCGCCACCCGGGGCTCGACCGTCCCCTGGACCGGCGCCGCCCCGACGACGGTGATCCGGTAGCGCTCGGTCAGGGTGTGGTGGCCGTGCAGGACGAGCTTGGCCGAGGTGAGCCGGGTGTACAGCGTGCCGGTCTGGCTGGCGAGCGGCAGGGTGCGCCAGTGGCCGTCGGAGGAGAGCACTTCCAGCCGGATGCTCGCCGGATCGAGGAAGGGCCCCTTCACGGGGGACTCGATGAGGACCTGCGGGGCCACCGTACGGTCGGCCGAGGAGTCGTTGCGGTAGGAGACGGTGATCACCCGCTGCGCGTGGTCGGGCGGCAGCGGGGAGGTGGGCAGCTCGACGAAGCCGGTCGGCGGGGCGCCGGTCGCGGTCGGGGTCGGGGTCGCCGCCTGGGCGGGGGCGGTGAGCAGGGCGGTCGGCACGGCGGCGAGGGCCGCGGCCAACGCCAGACTCCGACGGGGGAACTTCAGGGTGCGCATGGCGCCTCCTTCGGCCGACGGGCGGGGCACGCGGGTGCGCCGACTGGTCCGGGCGGATCCGTACGGAACCACCCTGCCCCCTCACCCGGAAAGCCGCACGCCGTGAGCCGGTGGCGGGCCGGGCCGGAGGGCGCGTGGTGCTCCGACTGGGCCGAACGGGCGACCACCGGAGCCACCGCCGGAGCCATCGGGCCGGGGCACCGCCCGTGCGGAGACCGGGCCCCTTGCCGCGGGCGCGGCCTCCGCCCGAGGTCCGGTCGACCGGCCCTCGGCGAACGGGGGCGCCGGGGAGCCGGTGCTACGGGTGCTCGGGCGGGCCTGCGACGATCATCGGCCAGTCGCCGTCGGGGCCGAGGAGGTCGTCCAGCGGGGTGCCCGGCGGGGCGGTGAGGACGGCCGTGCCTTCCTGGAGGCGGCCGGCCAGGCCCGGGTCGACGGCGGCCTCGGCACGCAGGAGGAGGACGGCCGCCGGGTCGGTGGCCGAGCGGAGCGGGAAACCCGCCGGATCCACCTCCGCCCGCTCCAGCACCGCCGGGTGGACGGCTATGCCGACCGTCAACAGGCCGTCCTCGTAGGCGTGCTCGGACCAGCCGTCGGTCTGCACCAGGTAGAAGACCCCGTCGCCCTCGTAGCAGTGCCCGCCGAGCCGGGCCAGGGCCTGCTCCCCGGGGGTGCCGTCCGGGTCGACGACCAGGACGGCCACCGGGGTGTCCGGCTCGTCGGGGTCGAGGCCGGAACGGACGTGGAGACGGGCCATCGGGGCACCTCCGGGGTCGGTACGGACGGGGGCGGGACGGGCATCAGTACACACCGCGCCACTGACAGCGCCGGCCGTCGGGCCGTCAGCGCCCGTCCATGAGGCGGTACATGCCGATCGAGTCATGGGTGGCGGTGTCCGCGAAGCCGAACTTCTCGTAGAGGAAGCGCGCGGGGCCGTCCGCGATCAGCGAGACGTACGCGGTGGCGGGGGCCCGGCGTTCCAGTTCCTCGCTGAGGGCGGCCATGATGCGCCTGCCGAGGCCGTGGCCCTGGTGCGCGGGGTGGACGCAGATGTCGGTGATCTGGAACGCGGTGCCGCCGTCGCCGATGATCCGCCCCATGCCGATGGGCTCGCCCTCGTGGTGGAGGACCACGCCGTACCAGGTGTTGGGGAGGGCGAGCGCGACCGCTTCGGGGGCTTTGTCGGAGAGGCCGGCGTCGGTGCGCAGGCGGCGGAAGACCTCGACGGTGGGCACACCGGGACGAATGTCGTAAGGGTCAATCACTGAATTCATGGATTACAAACTACCCGGTCGGCCCTGCCGCCGGGCTCCGGCCGCTCGGGTGAACGCGCGGCGCGACATGCCGGACGGCGTGGGGGGTCGTGAGGGCGGAAGCGATGATCGCCGGGTTCCCGGAGCACCACCCCGTCGGAGGCGGACATGCGGATTCTTCTCCTCGCCAGCGCGTTCAACAGCCTCAGTCAGCGGCTGCACGCCGAACTGCGTGACCGGAGTCACGCCGTGAACGTCCAACTGGCCAGTGACGACGATGAGTTGCTCGGCACGGTGCGCCGGCTGAAGCCCGACCTGGTGCTCGCCCCGATGCTGCGCACGGCGATCCCGCAGGCGCTCTGGTCGCAGCTCACCTGCCTGATCGTCCACCCCGGCCCGCCGGGCGACCGCGGCGCGTCCTCCCTCGACCGGGCGATCCGGGAGGGCCGCACCGAGTGGGGCGTCACGGTGCTCCAGGCCGAGGCCGAGATGGACGCCGGACCGGTCTGGGCCTGGGCGCCCTGCCCGCTGCCCGCGTACGGCAAGAGCGACCTCTACCGCAACGAGGTCGCCGACGCCGCGGTGTCGGCCGCCCTGCTCGCCGTGGAGCGCTTCGCCTCGGGCACCTTCGAGCCGCAGCCGCAGTCCGGCCCCGGCTGGAGCGCCCCCGTGCGCACCCGGCCCGCCCTGCGCCAGCAGGAGCGCCGGATCGACTGGGCGGCCGACAGCACCGGGACGGTGCTGCGCGGGCTCCGCGCCGCGGACTCCCGGCCCGGGGTGCTCGACGAGCTGTGCGGCGGCACGTGGTACCTCCACGGCGGGCACCGCGAGCCGGTGCTGCGCGGCTGCCCGGGCGAGCTGCTCGCCACCCGGGCCGGAGCCCTCTGCCGGGCCACCACCGACGGTGCCGTCTGGATCCCCGAACTCCGCCGCCACACCCCCGGAGGCCCGGCGGGCATCAAGCTCCCCGCCGTGGCGGCGCTCGGCGGCCTGCTCCCCGCCCTGCCGGAGCTGGCGGCGCCCCTGATGCCGGACGAGGAGGACGGCCCCGTCTGGTCGGACCTCCGCTACCGCGAGGACGGCCCGGTGGGCTTCCTGCGCTTCTCCTTCCCGGGCGGCGCGATGTCCACCGGCCACTGCCGCCGCCTGCTGGCGGCCTACCGCTTCGCCCTCGCCCGCCCGACGTCGGTGCTGGTACTCGGTGGCGGCCGGGACTTCTTCTCCAACGGCATCCACCTCAACGTGATCGAGGCCGCGGCGGACCCGGCCGTCGAGTCCTGGGACAACATCACCGCGATGGACGAGGTGGTGGACGCGGTGCTCACCACCACCGACCGGCTGGTGGTCGCCGCCGTCGGAGGCAACGCGGCGGCCGGCGGGGTGATGCTGGCGCTGGCGGCGGACGAGGTGTGGTGCCGCGGCGGCTCCGTCCTCAACCCGCACTACCGGCTGATGGGGCTGTACGGGTCGGAGTACTGGACGTACACCCTCCCGCGCCGGGTCGGCGCGGCGACGGCCGAGCGGCTGACCCGCCAGGCGCTGCCGGTCTCCGCGGCCACCGCCGAGCGGATCGGCCTGGTCGACCGGGTGCTCGCCTGCGGGCCGGAGGAGTTCGGGCCCGCCACGGCCCACCTGGCCGGGCTGCTCGCCGCCTCGCCCACCACCCAGCAGCGGATCGCGGCGAAGAAGGCCGCGCGCGAGGCCGACGAGCGGACGAAACCGCTCGACGCGTACCGGGAGGAGGAGCTCGCGGTGATGCACCGGCAGTTCTTCACACCCGAATCGCCGTATCACGCGCTGCGTTCCGCGTTCGTCCACAAGCGCCCCGTGCCGACCGGGCCCGCCGCACGATCGTGACCCGAACGGCCCTGCCGGGCTTGCCTCCCCGGGCCCCGCTGCGCGCCGCGCGGACCGGCGCCCGGCCCGGACCGTTGCTATGACTGGCTCTCGAGCCATTCCCTTCGGCTCCCATCCCCGAGGAGGCGTCCTCATGGGTGCTGCAACAGCTGCAACGACTGCAACAGCTGCAACAACCGAGACCGACGTGGTGCACATTCTCTGGATCAACGCGGGCCTCAGCTGCGACGGCGACTCCGTCTCGCTGACCGCCGCGATGCAGCCCAGCATCGAGGAGATCGTCACGGGCGCGCTGCCCGGCCTGCCCAAGATCGCGGTGCACTGGCCGCTGATCGACTTCGAGTGCGGCCCGGTCCAGGGCGCGGACAACTTCGTCGAGTGGTTCTTCAAGGCCGACCGCGGCGAGATCGAGCCGTTCGTGCTGGTCGTCGAGGGGTCCATCCCCAACGAGAAGATCAAGAAGGAGGGCTACTGGTGCGGCTTCGGCGACGACCCCGCCACCGGTCAGCCCATCACCACCAGCGAGTGGCTGGACCGGCTCGCCCCGAAGGCGACCGCCGTGGTGGCGATCGGCACCTGCGCCACGTACGGCGGCATCCACGCGATGGCCGGCAACCCGACCGGCGCCATGGGCGTGCCGGACTACCTCGGCTGGGACTGGACGTCCAAGGCCGGACTGCCGATCGTCTGCGTGCCGGGCTGCCCGATCCAGCCCGACAACTTCGCCGAGACGCTCACCTACCTGCTGTACCAGCTGGCCGGTTCGGCGCCGATGATCCCGCTGGACGACAAGCTGCGGCCCGCCTGGCTGTTCGGCGCCACCGTGCACGAGGGCTGCGACCGCGGCGGCTACTACGAGCAGGGGCAGTTCGCCACCGACTACGGCACACCCGAGTGCCTGGTGCGGCTCGGCTGCTGGGGCCCGGTCGTGAAGTGCAACGTCGCCAAGCGCGGCTGGACCAACGGCATCGGCGGCTGCCCGAACGTGGGCGGCATCTGCATCGCCTGCACCATGCCGGGCTTCCCGGACAAGTTCATGCCCTTCATGGACCCGCCGCCCGGCTCACGCATCTCCTCCAACGCCAGCGGCGCGTACGGCGCGCTGATCCGCCGGCTGCGCGCGGTCACGCTGAACACCCTGGACAAGGAACCGAAGTGGCGTCACACCGGCCGCCACCTGACCACGGGCTACCGCCCGCCCTGGTGACCGCCGCAGGGCCGCACACCGCCCGGTGTGCGGCCGCCGCCGATCCCGCCGCTCACCGGATCCCCGCCCGCTCACCGACCCCTCGCCCGCTCGCCGGGGCCCGCTCCCAGAGACAAGGACACGACAGCAACGATGGCAACACCGACCACCAGGGCGGCCGGCGACGGCAGCGGCCTGACCGAGATGTCCTGGGACCCGATCACCCGGATCGTGGGCAGCCTGGGCATCCACACGAAGATCGACTTCAAGCAGAAGCGGGTCGCGGAGTGCTACAGCACCTCCTCGGTCTTCCGCGGCTACAGCGTCTTCATGCGCGGCAAGGACCCCCGCGACGCCCACTTCATCACCAGCCGGATCTGCGGGATCTGCGGTGACAACCACGCCACCTGTTCCGTCTACACCCAGAACATGGCGTACGGGGTGAAGCCCCCGCACCTGGGCGAGTGGATCATCAACCTCGGCGAGGCCGCCGAGTACATGTTCGACCACAACATCTTCCAGGAGAACCTGGTCGGGGTCGACTACTGCGAGAAGATGGTCCGCGAGACCAACCCCGGCGTCCTGGAGCAGGCCGAGCGCACCGAGGCCCCGCACGCCGGCGACCACGGGTACCGGACGATCGCCGACATCATGCGCTCGCTCAACCCCATCGAGGGCGAGTTCTACCGCGAGGCGCTCCAGGTCAGCCGCTACACCCGGGAGATGTTCTGCCTGATGGAGGGCCGCCACGTGCACCCCTCCACGCTCTACCCGGGCGGCGTCGGCACCGTCGCCACGGTGCAGCTGTTCACCGACTACCTGACCCGGCTGATGCGCTACGTCGAGTTCATGAAGAAGGTCGTGCCGCTGCACGACGACCTCTTCGACTTCTTCTACCAGGCCCTGCCCGGCTACGAGGAGGTCGGCCGGCGCCGGGTCCTGCTCGGCTGCTGGGGCAGCCTCAACGACCCGGACCACTGCGACTTCACCTACCGCAACATGACGGACTGGGGCCGGCGGATGTTCGTCACCCCCGGCGTCGTGGTGGACGGCAAGCTCGTCACCAACGACCTGACGCAGATCAACCTGGGCATCCGCATCCTGCTCGGCAGCTCCTACTACGAGGACTGGCAGGGCAAGGACCTCTTCGTCACCCACGACCCGCTGGGCAACCCCGTCGACCCCCGGCACCCGTGGAACCAGCACACCATCCCCGCCCCGCAGAAGCGGAACTTCGACGACAAGTACAGCTGGGTGATGTCCCCGCGCTGGTTCGACGGCAAGGACCACCTCGCCCTCGACACCGGCGGCGGCCCGATCGCACGCCTGTGGTCCACCGCCCTGTCCGGGCTGGTCGACATCGGCTACATCAAGGCCACCGGCCACAGCGTGCGGATCAACCTGCCCCGCTCGATGACCAAGCCCGAGGTCACCTTCGAGTGGAAGATCCCGCAGTGGAGCAACGCCATCGAGCGCAACCGCGCCCGCACCTACTTCCAGGCGTACGCGGCCGCCGCCGCCCTGCACTTCGCCGAGAAGGCGCTCGACGAGGTCCGCGCCGGGCGCAGCCAGACCTGGGAGCGCTTCGAGGTGCCCGACGAGTCGATCGGCTGCGGCTTCACCGAGGCCGTGCGCGGCGTGCTCTCGCACCACATGGTGATCCGCGACGGCAAGATCGCCAACTACCACCCCTACCCGCCCACCCCGTGGAACGCCAGCGTCCGGGACAGCTACGGCACGCCCGGACCGTACGAGGACGCGGTGCAGAACACCCCGATCTTCGAGGAGAACCCGCCGGAGACCTTCAAGGGCATCGACATCATGCGCGCGGTGCGCAGCTTCGACCCCTGTCTGCCCTGCGGCGTGCACATGTACGTCGGCGGCGGGCGCACCGTGCAGACCATGCACGTGCCCACCGGCCTGAGCGGGCTCGGCGCATGACGGCCGAGCGCACCGGGCAGCGGATCCAGCAGGCCCTGGACGACCTGGCCGGCAGCGGCGCCGAGCGGGCGGGCGAGCAACTCGTCCGGGAACTCATGGAGTTCTACGGGCAGGGCCTGGCCAGGATGGTCCCGGCACTGCCCCCGCCCGCGCTGGAGCGGATGCTGGACGACCCGGCCGTGGCCGGGCTGCTGCTCCTGCACGACCTGCACCCGGAGGACCTCCCCGCCCGGATCGACCGGGCGCTGGCCGCCCTGCCCGAGCGGGTCGAGGTGGCCGGCTTCGACCCGGCCACCGGAGTCCTGCGACTGCGCCGCACGGCCACCGGCTGCGGCTGCGGCGAACAGGACGTGGAGGCCGCCCTCGCCTGCCACGCGCCCGAGGTGACGGCCGTGGAACTGGAACGCGCCCCGCAGCTGCTCCAGATCGGCACCCGCCCGCCGCAGCCCGCGGAGGCCCGATGAACACCCGCCGGATCTCCCGCGACGGAACCGCCCTGCTGCACCGGCTGCGCGAACCGGCCCCGCCGCGCCCCGAGCAGTGCGCTTTCTGCGGCCGGGACCTGCCCGCCGACCACCGCCACCTGGTGGACGTCGAGGAGCGGGCCCTGGCGTGTGCCTGCACCGCCTGCGGCCTGCTGTTCCACCAGCCGGGCGCGGCCGGCGGGCGCTTCCGCACCGTACCGGACCGCTACCTCGCCGACCCGGACGGCGAGTTGGACCACCAGGCCTGGTCGGTGCTGGGCATCCCGGTCGGCACCGCCTTCCTGTTCCGCAGCACGGTGATGGACCAGCTGCTCGCCTTCTACCCCGGCCCGGCCGGCGCCACCGAGAGCGAGCTGGACGAGCTCGCCTGGCAGCGGGCCCTCGGCGGCAGCCGGCTGGCCGAAGCCCTGGAACCGGACGTGGAGGCGCTGCTGTTGCGCCGCACCGAGGAGCGCGTGGCGTGCTTCCTGGTGCCGATCGACGTCTGCTACGAGCTGGTCGGCCGGCTGCGGCGGTGCTGGCACGGCTTCGACGGCGGCGCCGAGGCACGGACCGAACTCGACGCGTTCTTCGCCCGGCTGGCCGACCGGGCCCGCCCGCTGCCCGCGGAGGTGACGGCGTGACGGCGCTCGGCTTCGCCTGCACCGGCGTGCGGTCCGACCCGTACGCGGCCGGGCCGACGCTGGTGTTCCGACTGCGCATCACGGCCGCGGCCGACGCCCGGGTGCACGCCCTCGCCCTCCAGTGCCAGCTGCGGATCGAACCGGGCCGCCGGCCGTACGGCGACGCCGAGGGCGAGCGGCTGGCCGATCTGTTCGGTGAGCGGCAGCGCTGGGCGACCACGCTCAACCCGGTCCAGTTCGCCACCGTGCCGCTGCTGGTGCCCGGCTTCACCGGCGGGACCGAGGTCGACCTCGCGGTGCCCTGCACCTACGACCAGGACGTCGCCTCGGCCCGCTACTTCCGGGCACTGGAGGACGGCGAGGTGCCGCTGCTGCTGCTCTTCTCCGGCACCGCCTTCGCCGGCCCCGGCGGCTTCCAGGTCAGCCCGGTGTCCTGGGACCGGGAGGCCAGGGTGCGGATGCCGGTACGGGTGTGGCGGGAGGCGATCGACCGGCACTTCCCCGGCAGCGGCTGGCTGCGGCTGCCGGAGGACGTCATGGACGAGCTGCTGGCCTACCGCTCCCGGCGGGCCCTGCCCTCCTGGGAGGCGACGGTGCGCGAGCTGCTCGCGGCGGCCGCGGTCGAGGGGACGGTCCGGTGAGTGGCTTCCCGGAGCGGATCGAGCGCGGCTTCGCGGCCGCCCGGCAGATCGCCGACGCGGTGCTGTTGGAGGGTTACGTGCTCTACCCGTACCGCGCCTCGGCGGCCAAGAACCGGCTGCGCTGGCAGTTCGGCGTCCTGGTGCCGCCCGAGTACACCGCCGTGGGCGGGGAGCACTCCCATCAGCGCACCGAGTGCCTGATGGAGGCGCGCGGCGGGGACCGGCTGGCGGTCGAGCTGCGCTTCCTGCGGGTCCAGCGGCGCACCGTCGAACAGGCCACCCCCGCCGGCTTCGAGTCGGTGGAGCGGCTGGAGCTGGCCGACCGGGACCTCGTCGAGTGGGACGAGGGCGTCGAGGAGCGGGTCGAGATCCTGGTCCCGGTCGAGGAGTTGGCCGACGAAGGGGTGCAGCGGCCGTTCCGGCTGCCGGGCGTCGGCGAGACCGGGCTGGTGCACGAGGACGGCGCCGTCGTCGGCCGGCTGGTGCGGCGGCGCGAACAGGTGGACGGACTGGTCTGGCTGCGGGCCGAGGAGGTGCCCGGCCCCTACCGGGCGCAGCGGCTGATCGTGGAGGTGGAGAACACCTCCCCGTGGAGGCCGTCCCGCGGGGCCACCCGCGACCAGGCGCTGCCGCGCTCACTGGTCTCCGCCCACCTGCTGCTCGGGCTGGAGAACGGCCCCTTCGTGTCCGTCACCGACCCGCCCGAGTGGGCCCGCCCGGCTGTCGAGCGGTGCCGCAACGAGCGCACCTGGCCGGTCCTGGCCGGGCCGGACGGCGAGCGCGGCGTGGTGCTGTCCTCGCCGATCATCCTGGAGGACCACCCGCGGATCGCCCCGGAGAGCCTCGGCACGCTGTACGACGCCACCGAGATCGACGAGATCCTGGCGCTGCGGACGGCCGCCCTGACCGAGGAGGAGAAACGGGAGGCCCGCGGCACCGACGAGCGGGCCGGCGCGGTGATCGACCTGGCCGAGTCCATGCCCCCCGAGGTGCTGGAGCGGCTGCACGGGGCGATCCGCGGGCTGCGCGAGGTCACCGGCGGCGGGGCCGAAGGGGCCGAACAGCCCTGGTGGGACCCGGGCGACGATCCGGAGGTGGACCCCGGGCGGGACCGGGTGCTGGTCGACGGCCACGAGGTCGGCGCCGGCAGTCGGGTGCTGCTGCGGCCCGGTCGGCGGCGCACCGACGCCCAGGACCTCTTCCTGGACGGGCGGACGGGCGTCGTGGAGGCGGTGCTGCACGACCTCGACGGCTCGGTGCACCTGGCCGTCACGGTGGAGGACGACCCGGGCGCCGACCTGTGGCGGGCCCAGGGGCGCTTCCGCTACTTCCAGCCCGACGAGGTCACGCCGCTGGAGGGGGCGTGACGGGGGCGACCGGAGGGGGCGTGACGGGTTCGAGCGGAGAAGGCGTGACGGGTTCGACGGTGCTGGTCGCGGGGGTGGGCAACATCTTCCTCGGTGACGACGGCTTCGGGGTCGAGACCGTCCGGCGGCTGTCCGCCCACCCGCTGCCGGCCGGCGTCGAGGTGGCCGACGTCGGCGTGCGGGGCGTGGACCTCGCCTACCGGCTGCTCGACGGCTACCGCACCGCCGTCCTGGTGGACGCCACCTGCCGGGGCGGGGCGCCCGGCACCGTCTACCTGATCGAGGCGGACGCCGGCCGGCCGCTGGAGGTACCCGTCCTGGACGGGCACCGGATGGGGCCGGACGCCGTCCTGGCGCTGCTGGCCACGCTCGCCGCCGGCACCGGCGGCGAGCCGCCCGAGCGGGTGCTGGTGGTCGGCTGCGAGCCGGCCTCGCTGGAGGAGGGCATCGGGCTGAGCGAGCCCGTCGCCGCCGCCGTGGAGGAGGCGGTCCGAGTGGTCCTGCGGGTCGTGGACGAGGCCGCGCAGCCGGAGAAGGAGACATCACCATGCTGAGGAAACTGTTCTGCGTCGCCCTGCTGGCGGGAATCGGCGCACTGCTCTGGCAGAGCCTGCCGGACATCAAGCGGTACCTGCACATCTCCCGGATGTGACCGTATGTGACGGGAAGTGGGGCGTGCGTTGCTGCGAACGGCGCAGCCCCGCGTGCGGTGGCGGCGCGGCTGCGGGTCGATGCCGCCACCGCGCCCTGTAATGGGGCGCGTTGCCGCGCCCGGCCCGGGAAGGGACCCATGCACGAGATGTCGATCGCCGAAGCCGTCGTCGAGCAGGTGGAGACGGCCGCGCGCGAACACGGCGCCCCCGGGGTGGCGCGGGTGCGCCTGCGGGTGGGGGAGCTGGCCGGTGTGGTGCCCGAGGCCCTCGACTTCTGCTTCGAACTCGCCTGTACCGGAACGCTGGTGGCGGGCGCGGTGCTGGACGTCGAATCCGTCGCGGCCCGGGCCCGCTGCACCCCCTGCGCGGTCGAGTGGGCGGTCGGCATGCCGCCGGACCTCGGTTGCCCGAACTGCTCCGGCGGTGGCGGCGTCGAGCTGCTGTCCGGGCGTGAGCTGCAGATCCTCGACGTCCGCTGGGCCGAAGCGCCGGCCGCCCGGGCCGATGTCCGGGACGTCCGGGCCGAACAGAAAGGCTGATGCCGATGTGCCGCACGGTCGACCTCCGTCAGGCGGTCCTCGCCCGCAACGACGACAGCGCCCGCCGGCTGCGCGAGGCGCTGGAGGCGCGGGGGACGGTCACCGTGAACCTGCTGTCCAGCCCCGGCAGCGGAAAGACCGCGCTGCTGGAGGCCGAACTGGGGCTGGCCCGGCGGCGCGGGGTGGAGGTCGCCGCCCTGACCGCCGACCTCGCCACCGAGAACGACGCCCGCCGGCTGGCCCGCTCGGGCGCCCCGGTGAAGCAGGTGCTCACCGACGGGCTCTGCCACCTGGAGGCGCGGATGCTCGCCGGGCACCTGGACGGCTGGCTGCCGGCCGACTGCCGGCTGCTGTTCGTCGAGAACGTCGGCAACCTGGTCTGCCCGGCCGCCTACGACCTCGGCGAAACGCTGCGGGTGGTGCTGGCCTCGGTGACCGAGGGCGAGGACAAGCCGCTCAAGTACCCGACGGCCTTCGGGCTGGCCAACCTGGTGCTGGTGACCAAGGCGGACCTCGCCGTGGCGGCCGAGTTCGACGAGGCGGCGTTCCTGGCCAACGTCCAGCGGGTCAACCCCGGGGTGACGGTGCTCAACACCTCCGCCCGGACGGGCGAGGGCGTCGGCGCGCTGCTGGACCGGGCGCTCGCCGTGCTGGACGGGGCCGAGCCGCACCGGCCGGTGATGTCGGCGGTGCCGCACGACCACGGGCACGACGACGGGCACGACGACGGGCACGACGACGGGCGTGACCACGGGCGTGACCACGGGCATGGGGACGGGGACGGCCACGGCCACAAGCACCACCACGCCCACTCCGTCGCGGGGGAGAGCGCGTGACGGCCGGTCACCCCGGCCTCGACCGCCGCCGGCGGCGGGTCGCCGTCCGCGGACTGGTGCAGGGGGTCGGCTTCCGCCCGTTCGTCCACACGCTGGCCGGTGAACTCGGCCTGGCCGGCACCGTCACCAACACCGGGGAGGGCGTCCTGGTCGAGGTCGAGGGCAGCCCGGACGCCCTGGACGCCTTCTGCCGGCGGGTGGCCGGCGACGCTCCGCCGCTCGCCCAGGTGCATTCGGTGGAGCACGCGCCGCTCGCCACCACCGGCGCCACCGGCTTCCGCATCGTGCCGTCCAGCCCCGACGGCCCCCGCGCAACCCTGATCCCGCCCGACACCGCCGTCTGCGCCGACTGCCTGGCCGAACTCGCCGACCCGGCCGACCGCCGCCACCGGCACCCCTTCATCAGCTGTACCAACTGCGGCCCCCGGCACACCATCGTCACCGGCCTCCCGTACGACCGGGCCAACACCACCATGGCCGGCTTCCCGATGTGCCCGGACTGCGCCCGGGAGTACACCGACCCCGCCGACCGCCGCTTCCACGCCCAGCCCGTCGCCTGCCACGCCTGCGGGCCCGGCCTCGAGCTGACCGTGCCCGGACGGACCCGACTGGCCGGGGAGCAGGCCCTGACCCAGGCCCGGCGGATGCTCGCCGACGGCGCGATCCTCGCCGTCAAGGGCATCGGCGGCTACCACCTCGCCTGCGACGCGCGCGACACCGCCGCCGTCGCCCTGCTGCGCCGGCGCAAGCGGCGCGGTCACAAGCCCTTCGCCGTGATGGCCCGCGACCTCGCCACCGTCGAACGCCTGCTGCCCGTCGACCCGGTCGAGCGGGAACTGCTCACCGGGCTCGTACGGCCGATCGTCCTGCTCCGCCGCACGGGCCTGCCGGTGCCCGACGGGGTGGCCCCGGGCAGCCCCGACCTCGGGGTGATGCTCCCGTACACGCCGCTGCACCACCTGCTGCTCGCCGCCCCGGGGCCGGACCTGCTGGTGATGACCAGCGCCAACCTCTCCGGCGAGCCGATCGTCACCGAGGACCGGGAGGCGCTGGAGCGGCTCGCCCCGCTGGTCGACGGCTGGCTCACCCACGACCGGCCGATCCACGTCCCCTGCGAGGACTCGGTGGTGCGGGTGGTGGACGGTGAACAGCTGCCGCTGCGCCGTTCGCGCGGGTACGCGCCGCTGCCGATCCCGCTGCCGGTGCCCGTCCGCCCGGTCCTGGCCGTCGGCGGAGACCTCAAGAACACCTTCGCGCTGGCCCGGGACGGCTACGCCTGGCTGTCCGGTCACATCGGCGACATGGACGACCTGGCCACCCTCCGGGCGTTCGACCGGGCGGTCGAGCAGCTCGGCACGGTCAGCGGCGTACGGCCCGAACTGCTGGCCGCCGACCGGCACCCCGGCTACCGCTCGCTGCGGCACGCCGAGCGGACGGCCGCCGGCCGGCCGGTGCACCGGGTGCAGCACCACCATGCCCACATCGCCGCGGTGATGGCCGAGCACGGCCTGGACGGCGGTCGGCCGGTGCTCGGGGTGGCCTTCGACGGCACCGGCTACGGCGAGGACGGCGCCGTCTGGGGCGGCGAGGTGCTGCTGGCCGACTACGACGGGTTCCGCCGCCTCGCCCACCTGCGGTACGTGCCGCTGCCCGGCGGCGACACGGCCGTCGAGCGTCCGTACCGGACGGCGCTCGCCCACCTGCGCGCGGCCGGGCTGCCCTGGCTGCCGCAGCTGCTGCCGGTCCGGGCCTGCGAGGGCGAGGAACTGCGGCTGCTGGAGCGCCAGTTGGAACGGAACCTGAACTGCGTTCCGACCTCCAGCATGGGCCGGCTCTTCGACGCGGTGTCCGCACTCGCCGGGATCTGCCAGCGGGCCGGGTACGAGGCCCAGGCGGCGATCGAACTGGAGGCGGCGGCCTGCGAGTACGGACGGGCGGACGGCGGAGTGCCCGGACCGACGGAACGGACGGACGGCTACGCGTTCGGCCTGTCGGCGGCCCCGGCGCACGGCTGGATCGCCGACCCCGGACCGGTGCTGGCCGCGGTCGTGGCCGACGTGACCGCGGGTGCGCCCACGGGGCTGGTCGCCGCCCGCTTCCACCGCGCGGTGGCCGAACTGGTCCGGCGGATCTGCGCCGCCGTCCGGGAACGGCACGGCACCAGCACGGTGGCGCTCAGCGGCGGGGTCTTCGCCAATGCGCTGCTCTCCTCGGCCTGCGCGAGCGGTCTCGGGGAGGACGGCTTCACCGTACTGCGGCACCGCCGGGTGCCGCCCAACGACGGAGGGCTGGCGCTGGGCCAGCTGATGGTGGCCGCCCGGTCGTCGGCCGCCCGGGAGGAGTGAGCGCGGATGTGCCTGGCGGTACCCGGCAGGGTGACGGAGATCGGCGAGCGGGACGGGACCAGGATGGCGGTGATGGACTTCGGCGGCGTGGTCAAGGACGTCTGCCTGGAGTACCTGCCCGACCTGGCGGTGGGGGAGTACGCGATCGTCCACGTGGGCTTCGCGCTGCAGCGCCTGGACGAGGAGTCGGCCCGGCGCACCCTCGCCCTCTTCGAGGAACTCGGGCTGCTGCAGGAGGAGTTCGGCGACCCGTGGGAAGCCGTCGGGGCAGTGGCGGTGGAAGAGGCTGAGGAGGCCGGACGGTGAAGTACCTGGAGGAGTTCCGCAACCCCGAGCTGGCGGCCGGGCTGCTCGCCGACATCAGGGCGACGGTCACCCGGCCATGGGCGCTGATGGAGGTCTGCGGCGGCCAGACGCACAGCATCATCCGGCATGCCATCGACCAACTCCTGCCGGAAGAGGTCGAGTTGATCCACGGGCCGGGCTGCCCGGTGTGCGTCACCCCGTTGGAGGTGATCGACCGGGCACTGGCGATCGCCGCCCGGCCGGGAGTGGTCTTCTGCTCCTTCGGGGACATGCTGCGGGTGCCCGGCACCGATCGGGACCTCTTCCGGGTCCGCGGTGAGGGCGGCGACGTCCGGGTGGTGTACTCGCCGCTCGACGCCCTGCGGATCGCCCGGGAGAACCCGGACAAGGAGGTGGTCTTCTTCGGCATCGGCTTCGAGACCACCGCCCCGCCGAACGCCATGGCCGTCCACCTGGCCAGGAAGCAGGGGCTGCGCAACTTCAGCATGCTGGTCTCGCACGTCCGGGTGCCCCCCGCGATCGAGGCGATCATGGACTCGCCGGACTGCCGGGTCCAGGGCTTCCTCGCCGCCGGACACGTCTGCAGCGTGATGGGCACCGCCGAGTACCCGGCGCTCGCGGAGCGCCACCGGGTGCCGATCGTCGTCACCGGCTTCGAACCGCTGGACATCCTGGAAGGCATCCGTCGCACCGTACGGCAGCTGGAGCGCGGGGAGCACACCGTCGACAACGCCTACCCGCGGGCCGTCCGCCCCGAGG
The DNA here is from genome assembly GCF_040629945.1 of Kitasatospora sp. NPDC005856. Lineage (NCBI taxonomy): Bacteria > Bacillati > Actinomycetota > Actinomycetes > Kitasatosporales > Streptomycetaceae > Kitasatospora > Kitasatospora sp. NPDC005856. The sequence goes on from NZ_JBEXWT010000023.1 coordinate 78,943, forward strand.
GCAACCCGGCGGCCCGCGCCATGCTGGAGGACGTGTTCGAGGTCACCGACCGCGCCTGGCGGGGCATCGGGACGATCCAGCGCAGCGGCTGGCGGCTCTCGCCGCGTTACCGGGACCACGACGCCGAGCACCGCTTCGACGTCGCCGGGATCACCACCCGCGAACCCGCCGAGTGCCGCAGCGGCGAGGTGCTGCAGGGACTGCTGAAGCCCCACCAGTGCGAGGCCTTCGGCACCGTCTGCACACCGCGCACTCCGCTCGGCGCCACGATGGTGTCCAGCGAAGGAGCCTGCGCGGCGTACTACCTGTACCGGCGGCTGGGCGTGCCGGGAACGACGACCGTCCGCGCCGAGGAGGCGAGCCGCGTTGGCTGACACCGAACTGCTCACCGAAGCGGCCACCGAGGCGCTCGCCGGGCCGCCCGTCGAACAGGGCGCCGAGCGGCCCGACTTCTCCGGCTGGAGCTGCCCGCTTCCGCTGCGCGACCACCCCCGGGTGGTGATGGGCCACGGCGGCGGCGGAGCGCTCTCCGCCGAACTCGTGCAGAACGTCTTCGCGCCGGCCTTCGGTGGCCCGCTGCTGGCCGGGCTCGGTGACTCCGCCGTGCTGGAACTCGGCGGCGCCCGGCTCGCCTTCTCCACCGACTCCTACGTGGTGCGGCCGCTGTTCTTCCCCGGCGGCTGCATCGGCGACCTCGCCGTCAACGGCACGGTCAACGACCTCGCCATGAGCGGGGCCCGGGCGGCCTACCTGTCCTGCGGCTTCATCCTGGAGGAGGGGGTGGAGACGGCCGTGGTGGACCGGGTCGCCAGGGCCATCGGCGCCGCCGCCCGCACCGCCGGGGTCGAGATCGCCACCGGGGACACCAAGGTGGTCGAGGCCGGGCACGGCGACGGCATCTACCTGAACACCGCGGGCATCGGGCTCGTGCCGGCCGGGGTCGACATCCGGCCCCAGCGTGCCCGGCCCGGCGACGTGGTGATCGTCAGCGGCCCGATCGGGCTGCACGGCGTGGCGATCATGAGCGTCCGTGAGGGACTGGAGTTCGGCGTCGACGTGCGCAGCGACAGCGCGGCGCTCGGCGGCCTGGTCGAGGCGATGCTCGCGGCCACGGCCGACCTGCACGTGCTGCGCGACCCCACCCGGGGCGGCCTGGCGGCGGCGCTCAACGAGATCGCGGCCGCGGCGGGGGTGGGCGTCGTGCTCAGCGAGAGCGCCGTCCCCGTCCCGGAGGCGGTGGCCAACGCCTGCTCGGTGCTGGGTCTGGACCCGATGTACATCGCCAACGAGGGCCGGCTCGTCGCCTTCGTCCCACGCGGTTCGGCGGACGCCGTGCTCGCCGCCATGCGCGCCCACCCGCTCGGCGCGGAGGCGGTGGCGATCGGCGAGTGCGTCGAGGAGCACCCGGGGATGGTCGTGGCCCGCACCGGTTTCGGCGGGACCCGCGTGGTCGACCTGCCGATGGGCGAACAGCTGCCGCGGATCTGCTGACGGCACGTGTGCCGGTGCCGTGCGTGCCGACGGCGCGTGGGCCGGTGCCCCGGGGACTCCTCCCGGGGCACCGGTGCGTCGCACCGGTCGGATCAGGAGGTGGTCTCGGCGGTGCAGGTGCCGAGCTGGTCACCGGGCTGGATGGTGCCGTCGCCGAAGGTCTGGTTCATGACCGTGGCGAACTCGGGCAGCACGCTCATCCGGATGTCGGAGAGCGCGAGGTCGACCCGGGGCGGGACCACGGACTGCACGTCGGGGCTGATCTGGGGCCGGGTGGGGATGTCGTACACCGGGATGCGGGCGCCCGCCGGGTCGCTGCTGGTCTGTACGACGAACGTGCTGTCGCCGGAGAGGCTGCCCTCGAGGTTCGAGACCTGTACGTAGTTGCCGGAGGCGTCGGTGAGGGTGAATCCCCCCTTGGCCGCCGTACGGATGTACACGGAGTTCGCCAGCGAGACGGGGTCGCCGACGGAGGTGAGATCGACGGTGACCGTCCCGGTGGCGTTGACGTCCCGGAAGGAGGAGGCGCCGGCGCCCGGGGTGAGGGCCTTGAAGGTGACACCGTCCTTCGCCCAGGACAGCGTGCACTCGGCGCTTCCGGTGCTCATGTTCATGGTGACCGAGGCGCCCGCGAAGGCGACGTGGGCGAGGGCGAGGGTGCCGGCGAGGCCCACGGCGACGGCGGCCATCGTTTTCGGGGACATGGTTGTCGGGGACATCTGCGAAGACTCCTGGTGTGCCGGGTGGATCCCCCGGGCTCCCAGCCTTCCGGGCCCGGAGGCGCCCGGCAATCCGGCCGAGCCCGGTAGCGTCATCACCCACGGTCACAAACGGGGCCCACCCACTTTCCCCGGCCGCTCTCCCCGGCCGTCCTCACCGCAGCACGGACTCCAGGAAGTCGCTGCCCAGCCGGGCCACGACCGAGATGTCGAGCTGGTGGAGGACGTAACGGCCCCGGCGCTGGGTGATGACCAGCCCGGCCTTCTTCAGCACGGCGAGGTGGCGCGAGACCTCCGGGGCGGTGATGCCGTACGCGTCGGCCAGCTCGCTCGTCGAGTACGCGCCGCGCGCGAGGTTGCGGCAGAGGCTCATCCGCAGGGGATGGGTCAGCGCGTCCAGGCGCAGCTTGACCGTCTCCACCGGCTCGGTGCCGCCGACCTCGCGGGTGGCGGCCGGGTACTGGATCACGGGCTGCCAGCCCGCCCCGTACAGGGTGAAGAGGTGGGGCCAGCCGAAGACGGTCGGCAGCAGCGTGAGGGCGGTTTCGCGGGCCTCGGTGCGGCCCTGGACGAGCTTGTCGACGACGATCCGGCTGCCGTGCTCGTCCTCCTCCAGGCTCAGCGCCGGTGACGCCGCCGCGAGCGCCTCCGCCAGGCCCTTGCGGCGCAGCAACTCGGTCTTGTGCTGGGCGTCGGCGGCGAGCTGGACGCGGACCCGGCGCCAGGTGTCGGCGAAGAACGCCTGGTCGCAGTCCTCCAGGAGGCGCCGGATCCATGCCCGCACGGTGGTGGGTTCGGCGAGCATCCGCTCGACGAACGCCGTCTGGCGCGGGCCGCGAGCCGCCGCCAGGTCGAGCGCGCGGCGCCGTGACGACGCGTCGACCAGGGGAGAGGGCAGGCCCTTGGGGTAGTGGCTGATGCTGCACGAGATCTCCAGGGCCGCGCCGACGAACTTCTCGTCGTCCATGCGGTCGAGGTCGTCCAGTTCCTCGGCGAGGGTCTCCCGGGGCCGGGCCGGCATCAGGAAGTCGGAGCGCGTCGACCCCCACATGAATTCGGCCTCGAGCAGCCGGTCGGCCAGTTCCGGTTCGAGCGCGGCGGCGGTCGTCGTCGTCCACGCCTGCAGTCGGGCGTGGTGGGCGGGCTCGGCCAGCGCGTGCAGCGCGTTGCTCAGCTCGGCCAGGGGCGAGGGGCAGAAGGTGATCCGCTCGTGCGGCAGTCCGGTGATGTCAATGGTCACGCTCACCCCTCCATGGTGCAGGGCCGCTCTCGGGCCGGGTCGGGCGGGGGGAGCCGTCCCGTCATTTGACGGGGGTCGTCAATCGGCGGGACTTGCGGGGCGGCCGGGGTGCACGGTGGGTCCATGAACGCACTGCAGCAGCACCTCTTCGACACCTACCGGGCCGCCCAGCACGCCGAACCGGCCCCGCCGGTCCCCGGGACCCACGACGTCGCGGTGCTCCGCGCGGCCCGCGATCACCGCCGCTTCGAGGCCGTCCTCGCCGGCCGTCCGACCATCGGCCGCCTCCGCCTGGCCCTCCGCCGGCGGCGCCGGGCCGCGGCATGCTAGGGATGGAACTGCTGGACGTTGGTGACCCATGGCTCTCCGACCATGGCGGAGCCCTGTCATGCTCCCTTCGCCGCAACAGCAGCAGGACCGCCAGGCCCAGCGGCGCCTGGCGGTCCTGGGACACGGTGAGGAAGTCACCGGAAACGTCTCGCTGACCTGCCGGTACCACGGGATCAGCCGCTGCGGGAAGCCGGCGGCAACCGTGTCGGCTGCCGGGAGGTCAGGCGGACACGTGGCCGTCGACGAACCCGTGCGGTTCCCCCGGGAGCTTCCCCGGGTTCCGGCGCCGCACCCCCTCCGCCGCGACCAGCGCAGCCGGGACGGCAACGGGTGGCACCGTCCACCACGGCAGGCCGGCCCAGTACGCGAGTGCCGCGGGCCCGGCGCAGGCGAGCATCGTCCAGAAGAAGAGCGACCGGGCGAGGGCGAGCGCGCCGGTACGGCCGGTGAACAGCAGCGCGCCCAGGGCGGCGGCGAGCAGCGCCAGCAGCGCGACGAAGGTGTTCGCTCCGGCGATGAGCTGCGCGTCGTCGCGGGGCTCGTCGAGGGAGGCCTGCGTGACGCCGGCCCGCTCCAGGCCCATCACCTGGCCACGCCACACCTTGCCGTCCACCCGGTCGCCGGGCTTCAGGTCGTCCAGCAGCGGCACGGTGTCGCCGAAGCGCACCGTGCCGCTCCAGAACGGCGCGCCGTTCAGCGTTGCCAGGTGGTCCTTGTGCCGGAGGACCGTGCCGCTGACGGTGAACGGCACGGTGCGCACGCACTCCTCGACCGCCGCGCCCGGGCTGTCGGCCGGACAGGTAGCGGCAGCCGAGTACGAGTGGTACCGCTCGGTGTCGTCCGGCAGCCGGACGGCGAACAGGTACCAGGCGGCCGCCGCCGGGACGAGCGCCGCTGCGGCGAGCAGCGCGCCGCCGGTGCGGATCCCTGGTGAGGGACGGTGGTTCATGACGGTTCTCCCCCCAGTCCGGCGCGTGGCCGAAAAGCCCGGGATGCCGTCGCCGGGGCGTGCCGCCCCGCCCCTTCCGGGGTCGGACGGCGCCGGGCGGCCGGAACGCCGGACGGTGTCGCAGTTCTCGGAATCCGTCCGAAGGTCGCTGAAGCCCTCGGAAGAGGGTGCCGGAGCCGGCGTGAGGAGCGGCGGGTCCGCAGCCGCGGCCGGGCCGACGGTGTGCCGGTGGACCTCGCGTCGAGCGCCACGCACACCACCCCCGGACCGGCCCGCGGACACAGCTGTCCCCTGTTCGCCGACCAGGCTTCCCGGCACTCCTTCGCGCACGGTACCGGACACCGACCATGCTTCGCACGCCAGTTCACCGGGGCGCCAGAACCGAGCCTGCCGACCGAACTCCTCGTGAGCGGCCGTGCGCGTGGAGCGGATTTCCTCTCTCGCCTGGCTCATCCGGTCCAAGCCGAACCCCGGGCAAGACCTCGGGAAAGTCGGTGACTTCGAGGTCCCGCGACGTCCTGGCAGCCCAGACCTCCAACCGGCCCCGGAGCTACCAACGCCAACCCGGCGAACCCATGCGGTCACTGCACTGAGTTCTGACCGCTCCACCGGCGGCACCCCATTGCCCCCAGGCGCCTGGAGCTTCCCCCGGCCGTTCAGAGGGGTCCACCGAGAACGCCGCGCATGTCCGCTCGCCGCTGCGCCGTCGACGACTTGGCACAGCATCCCGACTTCCATGCAGAGCGTCTGCTCAACCGTCAGGAGCCGCCGACCGGAGGGACCCGACTTCTAACCTCCTTGGTGAGAGCGGTCGCCTCCATCCGAGCGCGGCCTGTTGTCACCACGGGAGGGGAATTCCATGATCAAGGTTCGGACTTTCGCAGCGGCCTCCGTCGCCGCGGCCTCGCTCGCGCTCGGAGCCGCCGTGACACCGGCGTCGGCGACCGCTCAGACGGCGCCAACCCCGAACGGGCCCACCATCGTCAGCGTCAAGGACGTCACCGAGAGCCCGGACAGCACGAGTGCCATCGGCGGAAGCTGCCAGGCCCCCGTCTCCGACGGCGCGCCCGCCGCACCCTACCTGTGCGACACCAGGGTCGTTCGCATGCTCTGGTCGGACAACCGGCTCGAGTACGTGCTCGTCGGAACCGACCGCCGAGTCTGGCACACCTACCAGGCCACCGCGAACGGATCATGGTCCAACTGGGACCTCTTCGGCGACAGCAGTGGCGTGCAGAACGGCGTCTGGGTCAAGGACCTCAACGGAGCCCCCCTCCTGCAGGTGACCGGAAGCCTCGGCGGCCGCTGGTGCAACACCCTCAACAGCAGCGGCACGTGGACCGACTGGTACCTCTGCCCGCTGCCCGTATGACAGCCGGGTAGCCGGCGGGCGGGCGCCCGCCCTTGGGCGGCGAGATCCACGGACGCGGGACGGGCTTGCGCATCACCCGGTCCGACCCGCAGCCGACGGACCTGGCGGTCGGTCACATCGGCGACGTCGTCTTCGGGGTCGAGGCGGGCCGCGTCCAACAGCCGGCACCAGGAGGTGCGGCCCGTCTCCAGCGCGGCGACGAAGGAGTAGGGTCAGCCGGGGATCGTCAGGTGCCGATCCCCGGCCGCGGCCGTAGGTGTGACAGAACAGCCCGCGAGGGCTGGACCTCGGGAGCACGCGGGGCCCACCCGGCTGGCCAGCCGGTCAGGAGTAGAGCCGGTAGCTGTAGTACGTGGTGGTCTGGTCCGTGGAGCAGCTCTGGCACAGGTCGTAGTAGTTGCCGCTACAGCCGAACTGACGGTAGAGCAGCACCCGCTGGTCCGTGTGGTTACGGACGTACGTGGCGACGGTGTCCCTGAAGGTGCCGCAGACGCCCGACGTCGGGTTGGTGCGAGTCCACTCCACCCCCTGGGAGCCGGTCCACTGCAGCTGGCCGGTGGCGGCGTAGGCGTCGGTGGACAGGCCCAGCGTCAGCAGCGTCGCTCCCAGCAGCGCGCCTGCGGTCCGCGCATACCTTGTGACACTCTTCTTGACGTTCATTGACGTCCCTTTCCGGTCCCGGGCCACCCGGTAGTGGTGGCGGCTGTGTCAACAGCAGCACGCGCCGCGCCGTGGGAACGGAACATTCTCATCAATTCACCCGTATGAGGGATCTGTACGTGCCGAATGCGCCGCCAGGTAGAAGGCCTGAGCGCCAAGGTCCCGACATCTGCGAGACCGACCCCAGTGTCCTGCGTTACTGCTGTCCGACGAGGAGCGGGCCGCGTTGACGCGGTGGGCCCGCAGAGCCTCGTCCGCCCAGGACCGCCGACGAGATCCTCGACTCCCTCCGCCCGATTCTGCCGACGGAGCTCCGGCGCAGGACTAGGACTGGAAGTCGATCCGGGTGGTCGGGTGCGCGGCGGTGATCCGGTCGCGGACCGCCTGGGGAAGCAGGTTGTGTCGCAGGTCGACCACCGTCAGGTCGGGGAGCGTGTCGAAATCCGCCGGCAGGTCCTTGAGTTCGTTGGAGGACATGTCGACGGTCCGCAGCCGGCGGAACGTCCCGATCCCGGCGAAGTGCTCGGGCTTGGGCTTGTGGCGCTTGGTGTTCCTGCGCCATCGGTCGATCCGGAGTTCCTCCAGCCCGGTCAGCTCCATGGCGAACAGCTCCCGCAGGAAGATGTGTCCCGGCTCGGGGGCGCTGAAGCGGTTGGAGTGCCCGCTGAAGCCGAGGACCCGCAGAGCGGGCAGGCGGCCGAGGTCCGGCAGCGGGTCGCGCACCAGGCCGAGGCTGCCGCCGAGGTCGAGTTCTTCGAGTCGGGTCAGCCGGAGCAGGCTGTCCGGGACGGTCTCGAAGAAGTTGCCGCTCAGGTCGAGCCGGCGCAGGTTCGGGAAGGTGGTGACGGCCTCGGGGAAGGTGCGCAGGCTGCCGTGGGCCATGGACACGTCCTCGATGCCGGTCAGGCCGTGCGCGGAGTCGGGGAACACGACGTCGGTCACGTCGGCGACCAGCTTCCGCAGCGCGACCAGACCGCCGAAGGTGTCCGGCAGGACGAACCGCGTCACCTCGGGCAGGTCCCACTGGGTCGTCGTCGTGTCGGTGGTGACGGACAGGTAGGAGATGTCGAGTTCCTCCAGGGCGGTGAGCCGGCCGACAGCGGCCGGCAGGGTGAACTCGACCGCGTCCCCGTCCGGGGTCCGGTTGCCGGCGACGCACAGCACCCGGAGCGCGGCCAGGTCGCCGACCGATTCCGGCAGGGCGGTCAGTTCGCAGTGGCGCACCGACAGGTGCTCCAGCCGGATGAGCGTGCCGAGCGCCTCGGGTAGCTCGCCGATCGGGTTGCCGTCCAGGATCAGGGTGCGCAGCCACGGCATCCGGAGCACCTCGGCGGGGAACGCCCGGAGTTTGCGACCGGTCAGGTCGAGGTGCTCCACCCGGTCGGCCAGAGCCCGGGACACTTCATCACCGGCCGACTCGATCGCCGACCGGGCTCCGGGCCGCAGGACCGGCAGCCCGGCCTGCAGCCGGTCCAGGAACGCGTCGACGTCCAGGCAGCCGTCCTCCGCGTCGACGACCTCGGGCACGAACGCCTCGACGATGCTGTCCCCGACGGCGAAGTCGGCGTCATCGGCATCGCCGTAGTTGTCCACCCAGCGCGCGCCCTGGGCGCAGACTTCCATGTGGTGGTCGAAGTCGATCACCCAAGGGGTCTCGATGATCCCGGTCACCAGGGAGCCGTGGTTGTAGTAGCCGTGGACCAGGTGGGTGAAGGCGCCGTCGTGGATGTGGATCTCCGCTTCGCCGCCCTCCAGGGTCTCGGCCTCGGTGCGACCGCCGACGTAGAGCCCGGGCCGGTCGTCGTAGAGTGCGATCGGGCCGTTGACCGTCAGGTCGCCAGTGACCACGATCAACTCGACGTCGCCCTCGGCGTCTGCGCCGCGCAGTTCGTTGACGGCAGTCAGGAAGTCTCCGTCGAGGGTGAGGTCGCCGTCGAAGAACAGCACCTCGGCGTAGCCGGGCGACGCTCCCGCGCCCTCGAACACGGCGGACAACGCGCCGCCCAGACGGGCATCGGCATCGGCATGGGACAGGGACGCGGGCACGGCGGAGTTCGACATGGGGGCGAGCATAGGTCCGGGCTGTGACAGCCGTACCGGAAGGTCCAGCGCCGGCGTGAGGCTGCCGAACGTGAGAGGACCCGGGAGCGTAGCCTGCTCCCGGGCCCCTGTTTGCCGCCCAATTGCTCACACCGGCACGTTTAAGAGCCGCGGATCAGGTTGAGATCGACGCGTTCTACCTTTGAACTACCGTGCCACGGAGCGGCACAGACAGGACTTGAACCTGCATTCGTCGATGTTCGTCCGCGCCCGGTCGATCCGGTGTTCGGCGGCGAATGCTGAGACTGGAGCGAGAGTCTGAGATTCATGGGGTCTGCCTCTGCCTGCTTGGGCTACCCCGGCCGGTGGTGCCGGGGGGAGGCCTCGAACCTCCACTGTGACCCCTGGTCAGCGTCAACGTCAGTGTCAGCTTTTCGCACCGTGCAGCGCACCCGCCCGGCTTCCCGGACAGGGTTCGACACGCTCGGTGCACCCGCCCGGCTCCCCGGGCGGGCGATCGTGAGGCTACCGGAACAGGTAGCCGAAGACGGCGTCGCCCACCCTCTTGTCGGTGACCTCGACCGCGTTGGCCTCCTCGCGGGCGAACTTGACCGCCTGCTGGAGCTTCTCCACCCGCTCGGCGAGCTCGTTCACCCGGCGGGCCGGCAGCGCGCCGGAGAACTTGACCGTGGTCCAGTAGCCGACCGCGATGTCCTCGTAGTAGACCTCGACCTGGGCCGGGTGCTTCTCCGTGGCCTCGACCTTGACGTGGTTGCGCGGTACCTTCTTGGTCCGGATGGTGCGCACCGGCTCGGTCTTCCAGGAGTCGGTGGACGGGTCGAGGTTCCAGGACTCGGAGGCGTCCAGCACCGGGAGCTTCTTCACGAAGGTGAAGAGGTCGGTGAGCTGCTTCTCCAGGAAGAGCAGGTACGGCACCGGCACCTGGGCGAGGAGCACCTGGCCGTCGACCACCACGTCGGCGCCGGCACCGATGTTGGCCCAGTCCTTGGTGGCCGTCACGTCGAAGAGCCGGGTGAGGGTCTGCGCGGTGGAGCGCAGGATGTCCTCGGCCTTCATCTGCACCCGGGTCGACTCGGGCGGCAGCTGCTCGCCCTCCTCGTCCTTGGGCTGGTAGGTGCGGGAGATCCCGGCCAGCAGCGCGGGCTTCTGCAGGTCCTGGTGGGCCTGCGTCAGTTCCTGGAAGGACTTGGACTTGACGCCCTTTTCAACGGCGATGATCTGGTTCAGCTTTGCCACGTCCGGGACGCTATCAGCCCCGAACTGATCGGCGACAACTAATTATTGACCGGCCGGCTGCCATTGCCGGGTTCGACGGGCAACCCGGACCGTACGGGCGTTCGGTGGCGGGCGGGACGCGAAGACCTCGGGTGCGCGGGGCGCTGGTCCGATGGGGTGGTGTCCCAGGGCTCCCGGCCCCGTCCGGGGAAGGGGGAACGGGGCGGTGGCGGTCAGCGGGTTAGGTTCGGACCCGTGACCGGCAACGACGTGGTTCTGGCGCTGGTGGTGGCCACCGCTCTGGCATTCGACTTCACCAACGGGTTTCACGACACCGGCAACGCCATGGCGACGTCGATCGTCACCGGCGCCCTCCCGCCGCGGGTCGCGGTCGGCGTCTCGGCGGTGCTGAACCTGGTGGGCGCGTTCCTGTCGACCGCGGTCGCCGCGACGATCGCCGGCGGTCTGGTGCAGAGCCACGACGTGACGTTGACCGTGGTCATGGCGGGCCTGACCGGCAGCATCCTCTGGAACCTGACGACCTGGTACGTCGGGATCCCGTCGAGTTCCTCGCACGCGCTGATCGGCGGCGTGGTCGGGGCGACCATAGCGGCGGCCGGCACCTCCGCCGTGAAGTGGCACGGCCTCGTCGACAAGGTGATCGTGCCGGCCGCGCTGTCGCCGTTCATCGCCGGCTCCGTCGCCGCGCTCGGCACCTACCTCGTCTACCGCGTCACCCGCGGAATCGCCGAGGGCCGGCGCACGCAGGGCTTCCGGAGCGGCCAGGTCGGTTCGGCCTGCATGGTCTCGCTCGCCCACGGCACCAACGACGCGCAGAAGACCATGGGGGTCATCACGCTGGCGCTGATCGCCAACGGAACGCTGAGCGCCGGGGCGAAAGCCCCGACGTGGGTGATCGCGTCCTGCGCCATGGCCATCGCGCTGGGCACCTACATCGGCGGCTGGCGGGTCATCAGGGCGCTGGGCAAGGGACTGGTGGAGATCGAACCGCCGCAGGGGATGGCCAGCGAGTCGGCCTCGGCCGCGGTCATCCTCTGCTCCGCGAACTTTGGCTACTCGCTCTCCACCACCCACGTCGCCACCGGGTCGATCCTCGGCTCGGGGGTCGGCAGGAAGGGCGCGGTCGTCCGGTGGAACATCGCCCGCCGCATGGTGGTGGCCTGGGTGCTCACCCTCCCGGCGGCGGGGCTGGTCGGGGCGCTGGCCTACTGGGTCGCGAACGGGATCGGCGGAACCGCGGGTGTCGTGACCATCTTCGTCGTCCTGGTGCTGGCCTCGATCGCCTTCTTCCTCGCATCCCGCCATCCGGCCGTCACCCCGGAGAACGTCAACGCCGCGTGGACCGGTTCGGTCGTCCCGGAGCCCGCGCCCGCCACCGACGAGGTGGCCTCGTGAACTCCTGGATCGACCTCAACGCGCTGTGGAAGATCATCGTGGTCGGATTCCTCGCCGGCGCCGGCCTTCCCGCGCTGTTCGCCGTCGGCGTGCGCGCCCTCAACCCACCGGTCGGGATCGACGAGGCCGGGGTCTCCCGCCGCGCCGCCGGAGCGCTCGGCCACACCGTCGCCGCGCTGTGCTTCGCGGTGGTCCTCGCCGCGATCGGCTGGGGCATCTACATCATCGTCAACCACAGCTGAGCGCCCGGCCCACGCCCGCAGATCGCCCGCCCGTGACCGAGCACGGCGGCGCGGATCCTCCAGGCGCCGTCGGCCGTCGGGGCGGGCAGAGCGCCGGCGCCAGGCGAACGGGCGGATCGACCACCCGTTGTGCGCCCGTGGCCAGTACTTCAGCGATGACGCCGGGAACCTCTACGAGGTCATGTCCCCGCGGTAGCGGGCTCCGCCCGGCCGACGCCCGAGGTCTTGTAGCCCTGCGAGAAGAGTAAATCTGACGGCATTTCGGACGATGGACGCAAAGGACCTCGTGGCTTTGTCAGTTGAAGGAAACGACTCAAGGGTAGGGGGACGTCTCATGAGAATCGTGGCCGAACCGCTCGGCCCGTGACATGAGTATTCGCACTCGACTCCCGTGCTCGATGACCGTCGGGGACGAGGAGACGTTCATGCCGGCGAGCGCTTACAGGTCTGCCGCCGGGGTTCTCGTGGTCGCCGAGGCCGGGCCGAGTGCGGGAACCGGCGGCCTGCCGCCGTACGGATGTGTCGGGAAAAGCTGACATGTCGGAGTCTTCCGACGCATGGTGGTGGGTATGGCAGCAGTCGATGTGTTCAGCGCGCTGGCCAATCCGGTGCGGCGCGGTCTGCTGGAGGCGCTGCGGGACGGTCCGCGCGCCGCCGGTGATCTCGCCGGCCGGTTCGCGCTCAGCAGGCCGGCGGTCTCCGAGCACCTGTCGGTGCTCAGGAACGCGGGGTTGGTACGGGAGGAGCCGCGAGGGCGGCATCGCTACTACCACCTCGAAGCGAGGCCACTCGCCGAGGTGGGCGACTGGCTGCACCCCTTCGAGCACTACTGGCGCGGCCGGATGGCGGCGCTGGCCGACCTGATCGACGAGGAGAACCCGTGACCACCGACCCGACCGTCATCCGCTGCGACCAGTTCATCGCCCATTCGCCCGCGGCGGTCTGGAGGGCCCTGACCGACCCCGACCTGCATGCGAAGTGGTGGGCCGCCGGAGACGTGCGGCCCGTCGTGGGCCACCGCTTCACCCTGGACATGGGGCCCTGGGGGCAGCAGGCGTGCGAGGTGCTCGCCGTCGAGCCCGAGCGCCTGCTGCGCTACAGCTTCGCGCCGGGCGCGCTGGACACCACGATCACCTGGCAGCTGGTCCCGGAGGGGAACGGCACGCGCCTGCTCCTCGAGCACGCCGGTTTCGACCTGGACTCCCCGCTGGGCAGGGCCGCACTCGAAGGCATGGGGCGTGGATGGCCCGATGTCCTGCTGCGCATCGAGCCGGTCCTCGCCGCGGAAGCCCGGTAGGGGTCGGAGCGGCCGCCCCTGGAGGGCGCACGAAGGGTGGTGGTCGGGGAAGAGGTCCTTCCCCGACCGCCACCCTTCGGTGCGTCGGGGCCGGTTCCGGTCCCCACGTCCGTGTGCGGGTTGGGGCTTCCCGGAGCGGGGAATTCCATTCCGGTGTTCACATGGTGAGCAGGTCGCAAGTGGAGTTTTGACATTCCGCTTAGCTTCATACAGTCTTCTCGGCATGTCTGACCGTCACCCGATCGAGTGCGCCGCCATAGAGCTGGCGCTGATCGGCGTGGCCGCGCACTGCGTTTCCGACAATCTCTGTCGCTGAATCCGCCTGCCCCGACGTGTTCCTGCGGTGATCGCCGCGTCGGGGCGTCGCCCCTCCCTGCGGGCGCGGTGCCGCTCATCCTTTCCGAGGCCTCACTGTCGCCCGCCTTCCTCCGTGCACCATCGGTAGCGAAAGGCTCCCTTTCCGATGTCTCGAACCACCTTCACCCCTCGCCGCCTCGCCACGGCGACCGTCACCGTCGCGCTCGTCGTCGGACTGGCGGCGTGCGGACCGAAGGCCGACGGCGGTGGTGGCACCGGCAAGGACGCCGCGCCGCAGCAGGGCGGCACCCTCACCGTCCTCAACCAGAACCCGCAGGAGCAGTTCGACCCCGCACGGCTCTACACCTCCGGCGGCGGCAACGTGCCCTCGCTCGTCTTCCGCACCCTCACCACCCGCAACCGGGCCGACGGCTCGGCCGGAACCAAGGTCGTCCCGGACCTCGCCACCGACACCGGCACCCCCTCGGAGGGCGCCACCGTCTGGACGTACCACCTCAAGGACGGCCTGAAGTTCGAGGACGGCTCGCCGATCACCACCGCCGACATCAAGTACGGCATCGAAAGGTCATTCGCCCCCGAACTCTCCGGTGGCGCACCGTTCCTGAGGGACTGGCTGGTCGGCGCCGCCGACTACCAGGGCCCGTACAAGGACGGCCGCACCCTGGACGCCATCGAGACGCCGGACGAGAAGACCATCGTCTTCCGCCTCAACAAGCCCGAGGGCGACTTCCCGTACCTGGCCACCCAGACGCAGTTCGCCCCCGTCCCGAAGGCCAAGGACACCGGTACGAAGTACCAGGACCACCCCGTCTCCTCCGGCCCCTACCAGGTCGTCAAGAACGAGAACGACGGCGCGCACCTCGTCCTCAAGCGCAACCCCAACTGGTCGGCGGCCACGGACGACCAGCGCAAGGCCTACCCCGACACCGTCGACGTGCAGTCCGGCCTCGACCCGGCGGTGATCAACCAGCGCCTCAGCGCCGGCACCGGCGCCGACGCGGCCGCCGTCACCACCGACACCAACCTCGGCCCCTCCGAACTCGCCCAGGTGAGGGACGACAAGGCCCTCGCCGCCCGCGTCGGCACCGGCCACTTCGGCTACGTCAACTACCTGGCGTTCAACCCCAAGGTCAAGCCCTTCGACAACCCCAAGGTCCGGCAGGCCGTCGCCTACGCCATCAACCGCACCTCGGTCGTCAACGCCGCCGGCGGATCCTCGCTCGCCGAGGCAGCCACCACCTACCTGCCCAACCAGGAGACCTTCGGGTACACGCCGAGCGACCCGTTCCCGGCCGGCGCCACCGGCAACCCGGAGAAGGCCAAGGAGCTGCTGAAGGAGGCCGGTTACCCGGACGGCCTGACCATCACGCTCACCCACTCCAGCGCCGTGGGCAAGGGCTACGGCCCGGACCTGGCCACCGCCGTCCAGGACGGCCTGAAGGCGGCCGGGATCACCGTCCAGCTGGAAGCCCTGGACTCCACCCGGTACTCCAAGACGATCCACACCGTCAGCACCGAGCCCGGTCTCTTCCTCTCCGGATGGGGCGCCGACTGGCCGTCCGGCGGCCCGTTCCTCGCGCCGATCTTCGACGGCCGGCAGATCGTCACCGACGGCTACAACTTCAACTCCGCGCAGCTGGACGACCCTTCGGTGAACGACGAGATCGACCAGATCAACAAGATCACCGACCACGCCGAGGCCGCCAAGCGCTGGGGCGCCCTGGACCAGCGCATCGGTGAGCAGGCCCTCACCGTCCCGCTGTTCCACCCGGTCTACAAGCGGCTGTCCGGCAAGGACGTCCGCAACATCGTGATCAGCGACTGGACCGGCGTGCTCGACATCTCGCAGGTCGCGGTCAAGTAACGGGCGGGAACGGACGGATCGGTCAGACAACCATGGCTCCACAGGAACCCAGCGCCGGGGAGGCCCGCGCGGCCTCCCCGGCCGCCGGGGGACGGCAGGTGTGGCGGCGGCTGCTCGCGCGGCGCGCCGCCCTCGCCGCCGCCCTCGTCATCGTCCTGCTCGCCCTCGTCGCGGTGGCGGCACCGCTGCTCAGCGCGCTCGAAGGCCAGGACCCCACCAGCTACCACAACGACCTGCTCGACTCGGCGGCCGGCGGGGTGCCCACCGGCTCCTTCGGCGGCGTCAGCGCCGAGCACTGGCTGGGCGTCGAACCGGGCACCGGGCGCGACGTGTTCGCCCGGCTCGTCCACGGCGCCCGGATCTCGCTGCTCGTCGCCGTGGGCGCCACCCTCGTCCAGGTCGCCATCGGCGTCCTGCTCGGCCTCGTCGCGGGCCTCGGCAACCGGCTGCTCGACCAGCTGATCGGCAACACCACCGAGGTGATGCTCGCGCTGCCCTCGCTCGTCTTCGCCATCTCGCTCATGGCGGTGGTCCCCTCCGGCTTCCCCCGCCCGCTCCTGTTGACCCTGGTCATCGGGCTGTTGGGCTGGGCCGGCACCTCACGGGTGGTCCGGGCGCAGACGCTCAGCCTCCGGCAGCTCGACTACGTCGCCGCGGCCCGGCTCGCCGGCGCCACCCGCTGGCGCATCGCCCGCCGGGAACTGCTGCCGTCCCTGGCCGCGCCGGTCATCACCTACGCGGCGGTGCTGCTGCCGTCCAACGTGATCGCGGAGGCCGGGCTCTCCTTCCTCGGCGTGGGCGTCAAGCCGCCCACCTCCTCGTGGGGCCAGATGCTCTCCGGGGCGACCACCTGGTTCCGCGCGGACCCGATGTACGTGCTGCTCCCGTCCGCGCTGCTGTTCGCCACCGTGCTCGCCTTCACCGTGCTCGGCGATGCCGTCCGCACCGAGCTCGACCCCCGCGCGGCCTCCCGGCTGCGGGTCGGCACGGCACGCGGCACCGCCGGTGCGGCGCGTGCGGGTGCGGCGAGTGCCGGTTCTCCCACGGCCGGTTCTTCGACCGCCGGTTCTTCGACCGCCGCTGAGGAGGCCACGGCATGACCCGCTTCCTGGTCCGCAAGGCCGTCGGCATGCTCGGCGTCCTGCTCGCACTCTCCCTGATCGTCTACGCGGTCTTCTACATCGCCCCCGGCGACCCCGCCCAGCTGGCCTGCGGCGAGAAGTGCAGCCCCGCCCAGGTCGCCCAGGTGCGCGAACGGCTCGGCCTCGACGCCCCCGTCTACCTCCAGTACGCCCACTTCCTCCAGGGCATCGTCGCCGGCCGCGACTTCAGCGCCGGCACGGGCCTGCTGCACTGCCCGGCGCCCTGCCTGGGCGTCTCCTACCGCAGTGGCGAGCAGGTCACCGACATGATCACCGCCCGGCTCCCGGTGACGGCCTCGCTCGCGCTCGGCGCGATGGTGCTCTGGCTGATCCTCGGGGTCGGCACCGGGCTGCTCTCCGCGCTGCGCCGGGGCCGGCTCAGCGAGCGACTGCTGACCGGGCTGACGCTGGCCGGCAGCTCCGTCCCGGTCTTCGTCATCGGCCTGGTGCTGCTCATCGTCCTGTGCGCCCAGTTCCAGTGGCTGCCGTTCCCGACGTACGTGCCGCTCACCGAGGACCCCCAGCAGTGGTTCTGGGGCCTGTTGCTGCCCTGGATCTCGCTCGCCCTGATCGAGTCCGCCAAGTACGCCCGGCTGACCCGCTCCTCCATGCTGGAGACCCTCGCCGACGACCACATCCGGACCTTCCGGGCGTACGGCGTCAGCGAGCGGCGCCTGGTCACCAGGCACGCGCTGCGCGGCGCGCTCACCCCGGTGATCGCGCTCACCGCCATCGACCTCGGGACGATGTTCGGGTCCGCCGTCCTGACCGAGTCGCTCTTCGGCCTCCCGGGGCTCGGCAAGCTGCTGGTCACCTCGGTCGGCCTGATCGACCTGCCGACCGTCGTCGGCCTCACCCTCGTCACCGGGTTCTGCGTGGTCCTCGCCAACGTCATCGCGGACGTGCTCTACGCGGTGGCCGACCGAAGGGTGGTCCTGACGTGAGCGCCGAACCCCTGAAGGCCGTATCGCCGAAGGTGGAGCCCGTCAAGGCCGAGCCCGTGAAGGCCGAGCCCCTGGTCGATGTCCGGGACCTGGTCGTCGACTTCCCCGTCGGCGACGGCCACGTCCGCGCCGTCGACGGCGTGGGCTTCACCCTGGAGGCCGGGCAGGCGCTCGGCATCGTCGGCGAGTCCGGCTCGGGCAAGAGCACCGTCGCGTACGGGCTGCTCGGGCTGCACCGCGGGACCGGCGCCCGGATCGGCGGCTCCGTCCGGGTCGCCGGCGTCGACGCCGTCACCGCCGAGGGCACGGAACTCCGGCGCCTGCGCGGCGGACTGGCCGCCATGGTGTTCCAGGACCCGCTCTCCGCGCTCGACCCGTACTACGCGGTCGGCGACCAGATCGCCGAGGTGGTGCGGGTCCACCGGGCCGTCTCCCGTCGGGCCGCCCGGGAACGGGCCGTCGAGGTGCTCGACCGCGTCGGCATCCCCGACGCGGCGCGGCGCTCGCGGTCGCGGCCCCACGAATTCAGCGGCGGCATGCGCCAGCGGGTGCTGATCGCGATGGCCCTGGCCTGCGAGCCACGGCTGCTGGTCGCCGACGAGCCGACGACCGCGCTGGACGTCACCGTCCAGGCCCAGATCCTCGACCTGCTGCACGAGTTGCGCGCGGAGACCGGGGCCGGGCTGGTCCTGGTCACCCACGACCTGGGCGTGGTCGCCGGGAGCGTCGACCGGGTGCTGGTGATGAAGGACGGCCGGGCCGTGGAACACGGTCCGGTCACCCAGGTGCTGGGCGCTCCGCGCGAGCCGTACACCCGCGCGCTGCTGTCGGCGGTGCCCCGGGTCGACGCACCCGGTGCTCCGGACGTCCGGGACGTTCAGGACGTTCAGGACGTCCAGGGCGCTCCGGCGGCTTCGTCCGGGGGAGAGGTCCTGCTCGAAGCCACCGACCTGCGCCGGGAGTTCGCCACCCGGGGCGGCCTCACCCGGCGCGCTGCCCCCGTCACCGCCGTGGACGGCGTCTCGCTCACCGTGCGGGCCGGCGAGACGCTGGGCATCGTCGGCGAGTCCGGTTCCGGGAAGACCACGCTCGGGCGGATGCTCGTCCGGCTGCTGGAGCCGACCGGCGGCCGGCTCCACTACCGCGGCCGCGACATCGGCGCGCTCGGGGAGAAGGAACTGCGCCCGCTCCGGCGGGAACTGCAGATGGTCTTCCAGGATCCGGTGTCCTCGCTCAACCCGCGCCGCTCCATCGGGGAGTCCGTCGCCGACCCGCTGCGCATCGCCGGCGAGGGCGACGAGCGCCGCATCCGCGCCCGGGTCGGCGAACTGCTCGAACGCGTGGGGCTCGACCCCGACTGGTACCACCGCTATCCGCACGAGTTCTCCGGCGGGCAGCGGCAGCGGGTCGGCATCGCCCGGGCGCTCGCGCCCCAGCCGCGACTGATCGTCTGCGACGAACCGGTCTCCGCGCTGGACGTCACCACCCAGGCCCAGGTGGTCGAACTGCTGGGCGAGTTGCAGCGCGACCTCGGCCTCGCGCTGGTCTTCATCGCCCACGACCTCGCCGTGGTCCGGCAGGTGAGCGACCGCGTCGCCGTGATGCGGGCCGGGCGGATCGTGGAACAGGGCGACGCCGACACCGTCTACGACGCGCCCCGGCACGCCTACACCAAGGGCCTGCTGGCCGCCGTACCCGTGCTCGACCCTGCCGAGGCGACCGCCCGGCGCCACGCCCGACTGGCCTCCGCCACCGCCTGAACCGGCCCTGCCACCGGCCCGCACCCCACGGGGTGCGGGCCGGTGGCGTCGCCGGAGCACTTCGTCGGGACCCGGGCCCCGGCGGGGCCGACCACCGTTCCGCGCGGCCGGCCGTCCAGGGCCGCTTGGGCCGCACCGGCCCGCCGTGGAGAATCACCCCCATGCGTATCCTGATCGTCACCACCGGCTCCCGCGGGGACGTCGCGCCGTTCACGGGCCTGGGCCGACGCCTGGTGGACGCCGGGCACCGGGTCGCCGTGGTCGCCCATCCGACCTTCACGACGTTGATCGAGTCCTGCGGCCTGGAGTACCGGCCGCTGCCCGGGGACCCGGAGGAGCTCATCCTCGCCAGGGCCCGCGCCACCTCCCCGGAGGAGACCCGCGCGCTGATGACCGCGTTCGTGGACGGGCTCGCCGACGGTGTGGCGGACGCCGTGGCAGGCGGAGCCGACCTGCTGCTCACCGCGTTCGCCCCGTCGCCGCTCAGCCTGACGGCGGGCGAGGCCTACGGCGTGCCCGTCCTCGGTACGTACCTCACGCCCGCCTTCGCCACCAGGGAGTTCCCGCTGCCCGGCCCGGCCGGCAGCGGGGACCTGGGTCCGGAGGGCAATCTCGCCGCCGGCCGGGAGCGACTCCGGAGCGCGGACCGGCTGTTCTCGGGTGCCGTGGCCCGGATGCGTGAGCGGCTCGGCCTTCCCGGTACGGCGTCACCGCCACCGCTCGGGCACACCCGTCCGGTCGTCCACGGCTACAGCCCACTGCTGCTGCCGCGCCCGGCGGACTGGCCGGCCCCGGTCGACGTGGCGGGTTTCTGGTGGCCCGCCCGGCCGTTGGACTGGCAGCCCCCGGCCGAGCTGCTCGACTTCCTCCAGGCCGGTCCGGCTCCGGTGTTCATCGGGTTCGGCAGCATGGCGCCGGGGGAGGGCGCGCGGCTGGGTGAGCTGGTGACGGCGGCGGTGCGGCAGGCGGGTGTGCGCGCGGTGGTCCAGGCGGGCTGGGCCGGGCTGGAGGCGGCGGGCGACGGCGTGCTCTCCGTCGGGGACCTGCCCCATGACTGGTTGTTCCCCCGCACGGCCGCCGTCGTCCACCATGCCGGAGCGGGCACCACCGGCGCCGCGCTACGCGCCGGGGTTCCCGCCGTACCGGTGCCCGTCATGGTCGACCAGCCGTTCTGGGCGGCACGGCTGCACGGGCTGGGAGTGGCCCCGGAGCCCGTGCCGTTCGCGGACCTGACCGCCGAACGCCTCGCCGCGGCGATCACGGCCGCTCTGACCGAGCCGGTCCGCCGTCGTGCGGCTGACGTTGCCGGGTTGATGGCCGCCGAGGACGGTGCCGGTGCCGTTCTCGCCCGCATCGCCCGCACCGTCGAGGACACCGGCCGCTGAGCCCCGCCTGAGCCCTGCCGTCCGTGGACGGCCCGGGCCCGGGCAGGGGCGGAGGAGACGGCAGAACCGACGCGGCGTAGGAGCCGATGGCGGGCCGGTCCTCCACCGGACCGTCCCGCCATCGAGTTCCCTGCCGCTTCGCGCCGCCCTCCCAAGCCTTGGCGGGAACGAGACTGTTAGAAGGCGGAGTTGGTGAACCAGAGGTCCAGCAGGGCTTCGTCTCCGGACGCGGTGATCTCGGGCGCCGAACGGTCGGTGCGGCCGTAGAGGAGGAGCAGGAGGTCGGCGGCGGAGGCCGAGACCGTGGCGTCGGCGTCTGCGCCGGCGTCGGTCGCGTCGCCGGCGACCAGGCCGAAGCCGTCGGGGCGCAGGTGGACCAGCCAGTCGCCGTTTCCGTCGGTGCGGGTGAAGCGGAGGGTGCGGTCCGCGGCGCGGAGCTTGGCCGTGTGCGGGGCGAAGAGGGTGGCGTGCGGCAGGTTGGTGAGGAACTCGGCCACGCCGTCCGCCGCGAGGTCCGGGTCGATCCCGGGCTTCAGCCCCAGCGCGAGTTCGGCGTCGACGCGGTGGACGAGGGTCTCGAAGAGCATCCGGCGCACCCAGAAGCGGGCGTGCTGGTCCGCGCCCCAGGCCCACATCGGGGCGTCGAGGTCGGTGTCGGTGAAGGTCGCGGCCGCTTCCGCACCGGCCTCGGTGAGCCAGGCCGGGTAGTCCTCCGTGCTCTCGGGGAGCTTGAGGTCGACGTCCCGGCTGGTGGGCGGTGCCTGGATGCGCTGCCGCAGCAGGACGGTGAACCAGCGCTGGACGCTGCCGGCGTGGCGGACGAGGTCGGTGAGGGTCCAGTCGGGGCAGGTGGGGACGGGAGTGGCTGGGTCGGCGGACCGTACGGCCGTGACGAACCGGTCGGTCTCGGCGGCCACGGCGTCGACGTGCTCGTTCGGGGTCATGGGTGGATGCTCCGGAGGGATTCAGAGTGACGGCGGGACCAGCGGTCCGGCGAGGGCGGGGGAGCGGTCTCGGCAGGGTCAGTGGGGTCAGCCGAGGGGCTTGTCGACGACGGCCTTGGTGTGGCTGAACGTGTCGATCGAGTACTCGCCGTGGTAGCGGCCCATGCCGCTCTCGCCGACGCCGCCGAACGGCAGGTCGGGCATCGCCAGGTGGGAGACCGGCAGCCCGAAGCTGAGCGCGCCGGAGGAGGTCTCCTCGGTCAGTCGCCGCTTGGTGTCCGCGGACTCGGTGAAGGCGTAGAGGGCGAGCGGCTTGTCGCGCTCGTTGATGAACGCGATCGCCGCGTCCAGGTCGGGCACGGGCAGGACGGGAAGGATCGGGCCGAAGATCTCGGCCTGCATCACGGGGGCGGTCGCGGGTACGTCGGCGAGGACGGTCGGGGCCAGGTAGCGCGTGGCACGGTCGTGCTCGCCGCCGATGACGGTCCGCCCGTCACCGAGCAGCGCGGTGAGCCGGTCGAAGTGGCGCTCGTTGACGATGCGTCCGTACTCCGTGTTCGCGGCCGGGTCCGCACCGCACAGTTCCCTTACGGCTTCGGCCAGTTCGCGTTCCAGGGCGGCCGCGGTGTCTCCGACGGCGAGGACGTAGTCGGGGGCGACGCAGGTCTGGCCGGCGTTGAGGAACTTGCCGCGGGCGATCCGCCGGGCCGTGACGGCGAGGTCGGCGTCGCGGTCGACCACGACCGGGCTCTTGCCGCCGAGTTCCAGGGTGACCGGGGTCAGGTGCTTGGCGGCGGCGGTCATGACGATCCGTCCGACGGCGCCGTTGCCCGTGTAGAAGATGTGGTCGAAGCGCTGCTCCAGCAGGGCGGTGGTCTCCGGGACGGCGCCTTCGACGACCGCGACGGCCTCCTCGCCGAGGTAGCGCGGCAGCAGCTCGGCGATGGCCGCGGAGGTCGCGGGGGCGAGTTCGCTGGGCTTGACGAGGGCGGTGTTGCCGGCGGCCAGGGCGCCGACCAGCGGAGCCAGCGCGAGCTGCAGCGGGTAGTTCCACGGGGCGATGATCAGCACGACGCCCAGCGGGTCGCGGACGACCCGGGCCTCGGCGGGGCGGAACACCTCCGGCACGGCGGCCGGCTTCGGGTCCAGCCACTCGGCCAGGTTGGCCACGGTGTGGTCGAGCTCGTTGAGGGTGAAGCCGATCTCGGTCCGGTAGGCCTCGGTTGCACTCTTGCCGAGGTCGGCGTGCAGAGCCTGCTGGAACACCTCGGCCTGCTCGGTGAGCAGGGTGCGCAGGGCGGACAGCTTGTCCAGGCGCCAGGCGAGCGGCCTGGTCCGGCCGGTGGAGAACTCGGCCCGCAGGCGGGCGACCACGGAAGGGATGGCGTCAGTCATGGGGGGTCTCACGGTCTTGAGGTGGGGAGACGGTGCTCGCGGGTAGAAATTTCACTACCTGAAGCAATGGTGACCCTAGAGATGAAAGGTTGAGTTTGTCAAGCATCCTCCTGTGGGCCGGATGGTCTGTCGGTCGGACGGTCTGTGGGCCGGACGGCGTCAGGGGCGGTAGTCGGTGAGGCTGTGGGCGGGCCGCCAGCCCTGGGCGCGGGCACAGGTGAGGTCGAGGACGACGCCGCGGGTGAGGAGGTCGACGGTGTAGGGGGTGAGGCCGGGCACCAGGGTGGTACGGGCGACCAGACGGACGAGGGGTGCGGGCAGGTGGGCGATCCGGGCGGGGCGGCGGTGGGCGGTGAGGATGTGACGCAGGGCCTCGTCGCGCCGGTAGGGGGCGGCGTCGGCGATGTTGTAGGCGCCGGGGGGCCAGGGCGCACTGCCGGTGAGGCCGAGGGCGGACAGGCAGGCGTCGGTGAGGTTGGCGACGGCGGTCAGACTGAGTGGAACGTCCCCGCCGGGCACCGGCAGCAGGCGGTGCCGGACACGGTCGAGCAGCTGTGGGAGGAGGTGCGGGTCTCCGGGGCCGTAGACGGCGCGGGGGCGCAGGACGACGGCACCGGCCGCGAGCGCGAGCCGGTCGGCGGCGGCCTTGGTGCGGCCGTAGGAGTTGAGGTGGCCGGCGGCGGTGGGGTGGTTCTCGGTGAGCGCGGCGGCGCTGGTGCGTGGGTCGTACACGCTGGCGCTGCTGACGTGGACGACGGGGCGGCCGGCGGCGGCGCGCAGGACGCGCTCGGTGCCGGTGACGTTGACGGTGCGCTGGTGGGCTTCGGCCGGGTGGCCCGCGGGCAGGTCGGCGACGGCGGCGGCGCAGTGGACGACGAGGTCGGCGCCGGTGAAGTCGGGGTCGTGCGCGGTGGCGTCCCAGCTGAGGTGGTGGCCGGCCGGTCCGGGGCGCCGGCCGTGGCAGGTGACGTCCAGGCCCAGGGAGACGGCGGTGCGGGCGAGGTGGGCGCCACAGAAGCCGGAGGCGCCGGTGATGGCGATGTGCATCAGAACCGTCCTCGGCGGAGGGTGAGTTCGGCGTAGCCGGGCAGGGCGGAGCGGCGGTCGACCCGGGCGCGGGTGACGACCGGGCGGTGCGGGGCCAACGCGAGGATTACGTCGGCGAGTTGGGCGCGGGCCAGGCCGGCGCCGGGGCAGGCGTGGGGGCCGGCGCCGAAGACGGCCTGGGTGGTGGTCGGATCCGGGTCCGGGGTCGAGCCCGGGTTCGGGTTCGCGGTGCGGTGGTGGGCGTGGGCGGCGTGCCGGGCGACCAGGATCAGCCGGTCGCCGCGGCGCACCCGGTGGCCGGCGAGGGTGGCGTCGGCGGCGGCCGCCCTGGGCAGCAACGGGGAGGGTGCGGTGAGGCGCAGCAGTTCGGCGGCCAGACGGGGTGCGCTGGTCGCGTCGACGGTGGTCCACAGCCGGGCGTCGGCGCACCAGGCGACGGCGCGGGGTACGGCCGCGAGGGTGGTGTTGACCGCGGCGACGGCGACCATGGCGTCGCGCGGATCGGGCAGCAGGCGAGTGAGGCGGGCCGCGGCGTCGACCGCCTCGGCCGCGGCGCGGCTGCGGCCCGGGCGCGGTCCGGGCAGGTGGTCGCGAGCGGTCGCGGCGGCCGCCTCGGCTGTGGCGTGGGCGAGTTGACGAGCCGGGACGCTCGCGCCGGTGAGGGCGACGGCAGTGGTCCCGGCCAGTTCCCGTACCAGATCGACGAGTTCGAGCTCCCCGGTGATCAGGTCAGGGACGTGCTCGGCGAGGACGGCGCGCCAGAGCGGGCGAATGCGGGCGCGGGCGGCGGTGTCGACTTCGGAGGCCAGCGCGCGGCGGGCGGCGCGGTGGTCGCCGCCGTCCTGGTCGAACAGCAGGCCGCCGTCGGTGAGTCGGGCGGCCGCGCCGCCGGTGGTGCCGGGTGCGGTGCGGTGCAGCGGGACGCGGGTGAGGGCCTCGTGGTAGGCGTCGGTGCCGTGCACCAGCAGGGTGCGGCCGAGCCGCAGGACCGGGCGGTGGCGGGTGGCGCAGAGCAGGGCGAAGAGCGCGGGGTGGCTCTGCAGGTAGACGCGTCGGTCGCGGCGGCGGGCCCGGCGGGAGGCGGCGGCCAGGGCTACGGCGTCCTGGGCAGCGGTGTCCAGGGAGGCGGCGGTCTCGGTGGTGGTCGCAGTGGTGGTGGTCGTGCGGTCGGACGGAATCACCGTGCCAACTCCCTTGCGCAGTAGGTGGATGCCGCGGACCGATCGGGCTTGCGGGAGCGGCCGGCGAGTGGGACGGTGCCGAACAGGACGGCGTCGGGGCGGGCGAAGCCCATGCGGTCGAGCGGCCCGCGCAGGGCGGTGCGCAGGTGCTGCGGGTCCGCCCCGGGCGCGGGCTGGACGAGGGCGACCAGCCGTTCGTCCCCGTTCCCGTCGGGGACACCGACCAGCACGACCAGTTCGACGCCGGGCACGTGCAGAGCCGGTTCGTACAGGCCCGGGTAGATGTTCTCGGCGCGGCGCAGCACCATGTCCTTGAGCCGGCCGGCGAGGACGATCCGTCCGTCGGGGGTGAGGGTGGCGCGGTCGCCGGTGCGGATCCAGGGGTCGGGTTCCTCGCCGAGGTAGCGGTGGCGGGCGCCGGGTCCGGTGAGCTGGAGTTCGCCGTCGTCGGCGAGCCGGGCCCGGACGCCGGGCAGCGGGTGGCCGACGAGGTCGCCGTTCCCGTCGTGAGCGCTCTTCTCGGCCTCCTCGACGGCGGCGGCGGGGAACAGTTCGGTGAGCGCGTAGACGCTCCACGCCTGGTCGGCGCCGGATTGCTTGACCCGGCGCAGCAGCGCGGCGTCGGCGGGGGCGGAGCCCGTCCAGACCCGGCCGGTGAAGCGGGCCCCGGTGGCGAGGGCGGCGCGCAGCTGCGGCGGGGTGAGGTAGGTGTGGGCGGGGGAGAGCCGGGCGAGCTGGCGGCCGATCGCGGCGGGGCGGCGGGCTGGCAGGACGACGGCCGCGCCGGCGGCGAGCGCCGGGACGAGGACGAAGAAGGTGCCGCCGAGGACGACCGTGCCCGGGCGGGGGCGGACCAGGTCGGCGACGGTGCGCAGACCGACGGCGAGGCCGGCGCGGGTGTGGACGACGGCGCGCGGTCGGGCGGTGGTGCCGGAGGTGAAGACGATCACCGCGTCCCCGCTGTCGCGGTCGTCGTCCGCGGACAGAGCGGACGGGGCGGACAGGGCGGGCGGGCCGACCGTCGGGGCAGGAGGAGCGGAGTTGTCCGCCGGACGCAGCCGGGGTGCGCAGCCGGGCAGGCGGCGGCCGACGGTGGCGACCGGCCCCAGTGCGGTGAGCTGGGGAAGTGCGAGGTCGGCGCGGTGGGCGAGCGGCCTCGCCCAGCCGGCGACGGCCTGGGCGGCGGCGTCGGCGAGGACGAGATCGGGGCGGGCCAGGGCGAGCCGGGCCGCGAGCACGTCAGGTCCGGCGCTCGGGTCGAGGACGGCGATGCGCAGGCCCAGCCGGTGGGCCGCGAGCATGACGGCCAATGCGTGTGGGCCGGGACGGACGGCTACGCCGACGGTCGCGCCGGGGCCGGGGTCGGGGCCGGGGCCGCCGGGTCCGAGCCCGCGGGCGTGCAGGGCGGCAGCGTAGAGGTCGGCGAGGTCGGCGAGGTCGCCCCGGCGGATCACCGGGCGGACGGTGCCCAGGGCGGTGTGGCGCAGGATGGCGGGCCGCTCCGGGTGGTCGGTGCGCAGGGCATGGGAGAGGCGGTCGAGCACGGCGGGCTGCTTTCAGGGAGCGGAGGTGGGCTGAGTGGGCGGGGCGAGGGCCTGGCGAGGCGGACGTCGGCCGGTTCACCGGGCGTCCGCCTTCGCTCGACCCGGGCAGGTTCGGTCGACCCCGACTGGTTCGGTTGACCCGGCCGGGGTCGACTCCGACCGGTTCACCGGACGTCGACGGGGCGCCGTCCGGCTCCGCGTTCCAGGTACCAGCGCGCGGTGCCCACCACGCCGTACGCGCGGATCCGGCGGGTGGAGTTCTGCACCACCATGTCGCGGCGGCGCACCACCGCCGTGGTGTGCCGGCGGACCTCGTTGAGGAACGCCCGGTCGGTGGGGGACGGCCGGCGGGGCATGCCGCCCACGGCCTGGTAGAGCTCGGCGGTGATCGCCATGTTGTTGCCCGCGTGCATCCGGTACGGCGTCAGGTAGCCGTGCCGGCGGTGGTGGGCGGGCCGGATCCGGCCGAAGAAGGCGCCGAGGGTGACCAGGAGCAGGAACACCGCGCGCCCGGCCGGTCCGTGTTCGTCGCGACGGGCGGTGACCCGGCCGCAGACCAGCCCGCCGCCCTCCAGCAGACCGGCCCGGGCGGCGGCGGTCCAGCCGGGTTCGGGCAGGCAGTCGGCGTCGGTACGGGCGAGCAGGGTGGCGCCGTGGGCGATGGCGTGGCGGAAGGCGGTGTCCACGGCGGAGCCGACGCCCTTCTCCGGCTCGACCACCACCTCGACCGGGAACGGCGCGCGGGCGGCGAACGCGCGGACGGTGGCGACGGTGCCGTCGGTGGAACCATTGTCGGCGACGAGGAGGGTGAACTCGCGGTCGCGTTGGGCGGCGAGGGCGCGCAGCACGCCGTCGATGCGGGCACGCTCCTGGTAGGCGGGGACCACCACCCACAGGTCGGTCCTCACGATGCCTCCCAGACCATGGTCATCAGGCTGACGCCGCCGCCGAGGCCGACCAGCAGGACCTTGTCGCCGGGCGCCAAGGTGTCTCGTATCCGGTCGAGTTGGACGCCCAGCGTGGCGCTGGCCATGTTGCCGAGCTCCGGCACGGTGAGCACCAGCCTCCGGGCCGGCGCCCCGGTCAGTTCGACGAAGCGGTCCAGGTACGGGAGCGTCACCTGGTGGACCAGGACGCGGGCGTAGTCGTCCCAGCCGAAGCCGGTACGGGCGGCGAGCCGGGCCAGAACGGCCGGGCCGATCGTCTCGAAGATGCCGCGCAGCTCCTTGCCGCCGCCGCGGAAGTAGCTGTGCTCGTCACCGCGCGGGTGCCGGGAGCCGCCGCCGGGGATTCCGCCGGCCTCCCAGTGCTCGGAGGCGGTGGCGGTCTCGACGTCGAGGATGCCGCCCCGCTCGACGGCCTCGACGACGACGGCCGCCCCGGCGTCGCCGAAGGTGTAGCCGGCGAAGCCGTCGCGGAACTCCGCAACGCTGGAAGGCGTACGGAGCATGGCCCGGCTGGGCGTCTCCCCGGTGACGACCAGGGCGCGGCGGGCGCGTCCGGCCAGGATCATCGCGCGGGCCAGGTCGATCCCGTTGAGGAAGCTGTTGCAGGCGTTGCTGACGTCCAACGCGTGGGCCCGGGTGCCGAGTTCGGCCTGCACGATGTGGGCGGTGGCGGGTTCGCAGACGTCCCGGGTGGCGGAGGCGAACAGCAGCAGGTCCACGTCCTCCGGGCGCAGCCCGCCGGAGTCGAGGGCGCGCCGGGCGGCGCCGACGGCCAGGGTGGAGGCGTACTCGTCGTCGGCGGCGAAGTGCCGGCTACGAATCCCGGTCGCCTTCTCGAACATCCGCTCCGGCAGGGCGAGTCGCCCGCCCGCGGCGATCTCGTCCTGGAGCTGCTGGGAGGTGAGCCGGCGGGCCGGCAGATGGGAGCCGACGGCGGTGATGCCGATCCGCTGTATCGCTGCTGATTGCATGCCCTCATGCTCCGGC
This sequence comes from Kitasatospora sp. NPDC005856, assembly GCF_040629945.1. Lineage (NCBI taxonomy): Bacteria > Bacillati > Actinomycetota > Actinomycetes > Kitasatosporales > Streptomycetaceae > Kitasatospora > Kitasatospora sp. NPDC005856. The sequence continues at coordinate 107,393 of NZ_JBEXWT010000023.1, forward strand.
GGCCACGGCCGCGCGGGCCTGAGTACGGGTACTCAGAGCGACGCGGCCGGCTACCCGATCATGTCTGTGCAGCCCGACGGTTGCCAGGGCCCGCCACCTGCCGAAAACCCACGAGCCGGCCTGGAGGGACCACCCCTCCAGGCCGGCTCATGCTGGTCACACTGGTCTGGAACGAACGATGACGTTCCGTCGACCTATCTCATGAGGAACTTCTCCGGCAACTGCCAGAGTTCGGCATCACCGAAGAGGTGGTTCAACCCGAGTAACGGCGGAAGAACTCTCGCTCTGGCCAGTCGTCTTCGAATGACTCGAGGAGGCGTTCGTAGAGGCGCCGCTTCGCGGTCTTCTTCTCGTGCCGCAGAAGTCCTTCGGCGCAGTCATGAATCTCCGCCCAGCGCAGATCATGCATACAGTATTGAAGGATCTCCAGGCTCCATGGATCGATGTCCTGCATGAGTGCCAGGAAGCGTTCGATCGTTCTCGGCCGGCATGCCTCGCCGACTTTGATGTGATCGGCCAGATCCTCGAGCAACGGTTCGACCTGGTCCACGCCGTCGGCGAGCCGTTGGGCCTTCAGCAGGAAGTCGATCTTGTCGAGGATCGCTCTGCATCCGCTGTCGTCAGCAATCAGGGAACGTGTATTCAACATACTTTCCTGTCGCCTCGAGCCCAACCTTGTTGAAGGCTTCGACGGCTGCGTTCTGAGCGTTGACCCCATGGGGCTTGTAGTGGCCGGATTTGTTGTTCACCTCTGTCATCCTCCCACTCTTGAAGCGGACCTCGCCAGCGGCCAGGACGTCGGCACCCTTGGTGAGGGCGATGTGGCCGTCCCCCTTGCCGATGAGCAGGGTCCCGTCGGCGAGAACCACATACACGTAGTTCCCCGTACGTTGGCCCACAGTGCCGGGCGTGAAGATCCTGGTCCAACCAGTCGTGTCCTTCGGCTCCAGATTCGAGAAGATGCTGGGGTCGGGCTCGCCGCTGCTCTGGACCGTGCGGAGCTGTCCAGCCAGGCTGCTCGTGCCGTCGGCCAGGAGTGCGGGGGCGCCGGCCGGGATGTTGTAGGTCTTGCAGACCCTGCGAACGTCATCGGCGTATATGGCCTCCGCTTCGATTTCTCGGAGCAGTGTTCGATCGATCGCAGCGTTGTTGCGCAGTGCTGCGAGTGCGGCTTCGGTGCCCACCCCGTTTGCCAGGGTGGCGCGGAACGCGGTTACTTGGTCGGCCACGGCGGTGAGCTTGCTGACCACGGCCTGGCTGTAGCCGTCGAGGGTTGCCTGGAGAGCGAGTTTGGCCTCTTCGATGCCGATGCCCGTCTCGACTGCGAAACGGAAGGCGACGATGCCCTTGGCGGCCTTCGAGAGGGTGCCGACCGGCAGGAAGATCGATGCCGCCCATGCGCAGGGCCCGTTCAGGCCGGGGTTGTTGAAGCACTTCACGAAGTCGCCCGTCAGGGCGTCGACGATCAGCTTGGAGGAGTCGCCCGTCACGCAGACGCCGTTGCCGCAGTACGCCTTGTAGTGCTTGGCGTACTCGAGGTACGACATCTCGTAGGTGGTCTCGTACTGCACGTTCTCGAGCGTCTTGGTGTCGAGCACGAGGGTGTCCCAGGTGCTGTACTTGCCCTTGCACGCCTCGACGCTGAGGCCCGGCTCGGGGCAGGTCTTCAGGACGTAGTCGACGGTGCCCGTCACCTTCACGGTCACCTTGACGTCGCAGACCTCGACTCCGGCGTCGTTCTTGTGCCAGGTCTTGCTGCCGCGCTTGAAGAGCCAGCCCAGGAAGGTGCCCGTGTCGTCCGCGATGCACTTGGTCATGTCGGTGCGGACGGGAACCTGGGTGACCCCGGGCCTGGGCTGGACCTCGACGAAGGACTCGCGGTAATTGTCGGGGTCGGTCGCCGTGGTGTCCTTCTGGATCTGGCTGGCTGCCGCTTCCGCCGCCTGCTTCTCCCACACCGCGTGCTGGGCTTCGACAGCGGCCTGGAAGGCCTGGTCCCGGCTGCGGCCGGCGGCAGCTGCCTCGGCGAGTGCCTGGTTGTAGGCGGCCTTGGCGGTGGCCGCGTACTGGCGGGCGCGCTTGGCGTAGCTCGCGGCGATGGCGGCGGAGGTGTCGGCGCTGCGGGAGGCGGCGGTGGCGCTGGCGGCGTTGGCGAGTGCCTGCTTGGCGTACTCCGCGGCCTGGGTGGCCGAGCCCTGCGCCTGGGTGGCGGATGCGGCGGCCTTGCTGGACCAGTCGGCGGCCTGGGTGGCGGAGTTCTGGGCCTGGGCCGCGTAGTTGGCGGCTTCGGCGGCGGCTCCGCGGGCGGTGGCGTAGGACTGGCCGGCTTCGGCGGCGTACTGGCGGGCCAGGGCCGCGGAGCCGTCGATGTCGGCGAGGTAGGCGTTGACGGTGGCCACGTGCATGGCCGAGAACGCATCACGCTGACGCGCCTGGAACAGACCGGACTGGAGGAACGGTTCGAGGCGCGCGGCGGGGCCGGAGAGCACGGCCTGGGCGGCGGCCTTGACCTCGGGGGTGGCGTTGGTCAGGGTCTGGGTGACCAGGACGCGGTTGTCCTCCTCGCGGGCGCGGTACTGGCCGGTGGCGAGGAAGGCACGGACGTCCTCGATGGTTCCGTCCAGGGCCTTGTTGGCAGCCGCCTTCACGCCCGGTCCGCCGGCGGCCATGATCTGCGACAGCAGCACCCGGTCGTCGTCGTCCTTGCCGGGGTACTGGCCGGTGGTGAGGAACGCCTTGACCTGCTCGGGGCTGCCGATGGCGGCGGTCTCGGCGGCGAGGCGCTGTTCGAGCTTGGCCGGGCCCATCGAGATGGCGAGGACGCTGACGCGGTTGTCGCGGTCGCGGGCCTCGGCGAGGCTCGTGTTCAGGAAGGCGAGGACCGAGTCGTCCGCTCCTTCGAGTGCGGCCTCCGAGGCTGCCACGGCCCAGGGCCCGCCGGTGTCGAGCAGGCGCAGAGCGGCCTGACGGCCCTTGTGGACAGCGGTCTTCGGGTCGACGCCGGGGGCTGTCGCATCGGTGATCAGCTGTTCGGTCTCCGCCGCGTAGCGGCTGGCCTTGCCCGCTTCCCAGGCGGCGGCGCGGGTCTTGAGGATGTCCTCACGGGTGGCGTCCTCGGCGGCGGCCATCTCTGCGGCCTGTTGGGCGTCGAGGCGTTCCTGGTCGGCGGCGCGGGCGATGTCGGCGACCTTGTGGGCCTGGGTCGCGGTGGCCGCGGCCGAGTCGGCGGCGGTCGCCGCGGCGGTGGCGGCGGCCTGGGCGGCGTCCGCCGATCCGGCGGAGCTGCCCGCGTGGCGGGCGGCCTCCTCGGC